>NZ_JBHWHH010000004.1:0-97061 GCF_042732555.1 Nocardia sp. NPDC059764 | reverse complement strand
GGTATGACGCGGATTTCGTCGCCCGCCTCATCAGCCGGGTCGGCCTCGGTGGTGAACCAGTGGGTCACCTCGCCGTCCGCCAGGTCGGCGGGGATGTCGCCGGTGGGGAGGACGGCGAGCGCGCCCGCGGTCGAGGACGACAGGAACTCGTCGATGGCCGCGGTGCCGGTGGAGGCGGTGGTGTACGTGGTCGACTCGTAGTCGATCTCGTGGTCGGCGCGCAGGGTGGCCGCGCGGTCGAGGGCCTCGGACTGGGTGAGGGTGGCCCAGTTGTCGGCGTTGCGGTAGATGAAGGCCGGGTCGGTTTCGGACAGCGGGCGGACTCGGTCGCTGTAGGAGACCGGGTGCGCCGGGCGGGCGGTCAGGTCGGCCTGGACCTTGGGGTCCGAGGGGACCAGCCAGCGGACCGAGCTGGCGGCGGGTTCCAGGGCGATGCCGAAACCGGCTCCGGCGGCGAGGATGTCGCCGAAGGAGAGGGTGTCGGCGAACAGTGCAGCGGCACCGGCCTTCTGGATGGCCCAGACCGCCACGACCGCGTCGACCGAGTGCGGGAGGGCGACGGCGACGATGTCGCCGGGGCCCGCGCCGCGGTCGATGAGCAGACGCGCCAGCTGGGAGCTGCGGCGGTCCAGGACGTGGTACGCGATCTCCTCGCCGCCGGACAGCAGGGCGGGCGCCTGCGGGTCCTCCTCGACGACCTCGGCCAGCACGTTGGCCACGGTCGCCGTGCCCACCCGCGCCGCGTCGGCCGCGGAATCGGCCGGGGTGACGGCGCTTTCGGCGAGGATGCGGGCGCGTTCGCCGGCATCGAGGATGTCGATGTCGCCGACCAGGCCGTCGGCATCGCCGACCAGCGCGTCCAGGATCCGGTTGAAGCGCGCGGCGAGGATGACGACCTCGTCGGCGGTGAACCGGCTGCCCAGGTAGCGCATGGAGATGTCGATGGTCTCGCCCGCCATGATGACCAGGCTCATCGGGTAGTGGGTGTTGTCGTTGATACCGACACCACTGACCGACATGCCGTCGATGGAGCTGGCAGCCGCGATCGCGTCCTTGTCCACCGGGTAGGACTCGAACGCCATCATGGTGTCGAATTCCGCTCCGGCGCCGGCCAATTGCAGGATCTCGGTGAGCCCGATGTGGTGGTGCTCGAGCAGGTCGGCCTGATCGCTCTGGACACGCTGCAGCAGCCCGCCGATGGTCAGGCGGTCGTCGACCCGGATGCGCACCGGCACCGTGTTGATGAACAGACCCACCATGGCTTCCACGCCCGGCAGGTCGCCGGGGCGGCCGGAGACGGTGGCGCCGAACACCACGTCGCTGCGCCCGGTGAGGCGGCCGATCAGCACCGCCCAGGAGGTCTGGATCAGCGTGTTCAGCGTGACGTTGAGTTCCCCGGCGCGCTTGGTGAGCGCGCGGGTGCGTTCGGCGTCGATGTCGACGGTGTAGCGACCGATCTCGTAGTTCTCGTCGCGGGTCGCGGCCGGCGCGAGCTGGGTGGGCTCGTTGACCCCGGCCAGCGCGCGCTTCCACGCCTCGATCGACTCGTCCCGGTTCCGTCCGGCCAGCCAGGCCAGGTAGTTGCGGAACGACGGCACCCGCGGCAGCACCGACGCGTCGCCGCGCACCGCGTACAGCACCAGCAGGTCCTGCATGAGCAGCGGCATGGACCAGCCGTCCACCAGGATGTGGTGGGTGGTGATGACCAGGTGCACCAGGTCGTCGCTGATCCGGAACACGTTGAACCGCATGAGCGGCGCCGCGGACAGATCGAAGTGATCGGCGCGATCGGCCTCGATCATCTCCCGCATGCGCGGATTGCGTTCGGCCTCGGGCAGATCCGTCAGGTCGATGACATGGAACGGCGCTTCCACGCGATCCAGCACGACCTGGTGGGCCTGACCGTCGGCGTCGGTGACGAACGCGGTCCGCAGGCTCGGGTACCGGTCGAGGATGGCCTGCGCGGCCACCTTCAAACGGTCCACGTCCACCACACCGCTCAGGTCGAGCACGGTCTGGATGGTGTAGACGTCCACCGTGTTCTGGGTGAGCAGTGCGTGGAACAGCAGACCGGACTGCAGCGGCGAGAGCGGCCACACGTCGCCCAGGGCGGGGTAGTTCCGTTCCCAGACTTCGATGTCGGACTGCGCGACCCGGACCAGCGGCAGGTCGGACGGCGTGAGACCGCCCGCCTCCGGCCGATTCGCGTGTTCGGCCAGTGCGGTCAGCGCCGCCACGAACAGGTCGGCGAACTCCTGCACCCGCTCGCGCTCCAGGAGGCCGCGCGGGTAGGAGAAGGCCGCGCCCAGCTGCGGGCCGTCCTCGCCGTCGGTGACGATGGCGTTGATGTCGAGGGTGGCGTTGGCGGGCATGTCGGCGTCCATGTCGCCGTCGAGGCGGCCCAGGTCGTCGACCGGCACCCAGCCGATCTCGGCCATGCCCTCGGGCGCTTCGCCCGCGGACATGCGGCCCAGGTAGTTGAAGCTGATCTGACCGACGTCCCGCAGCTGCGGGGCGGTGTCGGGGTTGAGGTGCCGCAGCAGACCCCAGCCCAGACCCTTGTCGGGCATGGCGAGCAGCTGTTCCTTGACTGACTTCACGATGTCGCCCAGGGCGTTTCCGCCCGCGAACGCCTCGCCGAGGTTCGCGCCGTTCAGGTCCAGGCGGACCGGGAAGGCCGCGGTGAACCAGCCGACCGTGCGCGAGAGATCCGCGCCCGGAACGATTTCCTCTTCACGACCGTGGCCCTCGAGCTTGATCAGCGCCGAGCCGCCGGTGGTCTCCCCGCGCCAGCGCGCGACCGCCATGGCCAGCGCCGAGAGCAGGCCGTCGTTCACGCCGCCGCGGTACAGGCCGGGGACGGCGGTGAGCACGGCGTCGGTGACCTCGGCCGGAACGCTGACCTCGATCCGGTCGACGGTGTCGAAGGTGTCGACGGTCGGGTCGAAGGCCCGCGAACCCAGCTGCGGGTCCGGGGTCTCGGTAACCCGCTGCCAGAACGGCAGTTCCGCGACCCGCGCCTCGCTGCGCGATTCCTCGACCAGGGCGTGCGCCCAGCGGCGCAGCGAAGTGCCGGTCTCGGGCAGCGCGATCGGCTGCTCGAAGGCCACCTGCGACCAGGCCAGACCCAGGTCCGGGATCAGGATGCGCCAGGAGACGCCGTCCACCACCATGTGGTGCGCGACGATGAGCAGCACGTCGCGGCGGACGCGAGCCTCGTCGGAACCCTCGGGGGCGAAGGCGAACCAGACGAACTGCACCATGGCGGCGTTCGCCGGGTCCAGTCGGCCCAGGGCCGCGTCGAATTCGACGCTGCCGACGCGGGTCAGCTCCTCGTCGGAGATGTCCGCGGCCAGCTCGACCCGGTGCACGAGCGCGTCGACGTCGACGGCGCCCTTCGGCAGCGCCTCGAATTCGAAGCCCTCCGAGGCGTTTCCACGCAGGCGCGAGCGCAGCACGTCGTGGTGGTCGAACAGGGCCGAGATGGCCCCGACGAGCACCGGCCGGGTGATGCCGTCCGGCAGGCGCAGCGGCATGGTCTGCGAGAACCGGTCGTAGGACGAACCGCTCGACAGGATGGCGTGCATGATCGGCGTCAGCGGGATGTCGCCGACTCCGCCGCCGGGCAGTTCGGCCAGCTTCTCCTGCGCGGTGTCGTCGCCCAGCGTGGCCACCTCGGCCAGTCCGGCGACGGTCCGCTGCTCGAACACATCGCGCGGCGAGAACTTGATGCCGCGCGCCTTGGCCCGCGAGACCAGCTGGATGGACAGGATCGAGTCACCGCCGAGGGCGAAGAACGAATCGTCCGCGCCCACCTGTTCCACACCGAGCACGTCGGCGAAGACCTCGGCGAGCGTGGCCTCGAGTTCGGTGACCGGAGCGCGGAAGTCGCGCGCGGTGAACACCGGCTCGGGCAGCGCCCGGCGATCCAGCTTGCCGACCGGGGTCAGCGGGATGGCGTCCAGGACGGTGATAGCGGTCGGCACCATGTATTCCGGAAGGCGGCCCGAGACGTGCTCGGTCAGCGCCGGAATGTCGATGCTGCGGCCCGCGACCGGGAGCACGTAGGCCGCCAGGATGGTGGCCCCCGCCTCGGTCTTGTGGCCGACGGTGACCGCGAAGTCGACCGTCTCGTGCGAGGCCAGCGCAGCGTCGATCTCACCGAGCTCGATACGGAAACCGCGCACCTTCACCTGGAAGTCGTTGCGGCCCACGTATTCGACCAGGCCGTCCGGAGTCCAGCGGACCACGTCACCGGAGCGGTACATGCGCTCGCCCGCCACGAACGGGTTGGCGACGAACCGCTCGGCGCTCAGCCCCGGGCGGTCGTGGTAGCCGCGCGAGAGCTGGATACCCGACAGGTACAGCTCACCCGCGACGCCCACCGGCACCGGCCGCAGCCGCGAGTCCAGGATCAGCGCCTGCATGCCGCGGATCGGACCGCCGATGGTGACCAGATCGCCCGGCGTCAGCGCGTCGCTGATGTTGGTCATGATCGTGGTCTCGGTGGGGCCGTAACCGTTGTGGAACGCACGAATCGTGCGGTTCTCCAACGGAATCGCCCACTTCTCCACCAGATCGGCCGGAACGGCTTCACCACCGGCGACCAGGACGCGCAGCGAGTCCAGACCCTTCGGATCCAGGGTGGCGAGCGCGGCCGGGGTGATGAACGCGTGCGTGGCCCGCTCGCGCTTGATCACCTCGGCGAGTTCCTCGCCGCCGTAGACGCCCGGCGGGACCACCACGAGGGTGCCGCCCGCGCCGATGGCGAGCAGGTACTCCAGCACCGACGCGTCGAACGACGGCGACGCGAAGTGCAGTGCGCGCGAACCGGAGTCGAGGTGGTAGCGCACGATCTGCTCGGTGGCGAAGTTGGCCAGACCGGCGTGCGTCACCACGACGCCCTTGGGCATGCCCGTGGTGCCGGAGGTGTAGATCACGTACGCGACGTGCTCGGGCCGGACCACGCCCCACCGCTCGGCGTCGGTGACGGGTTCGGCCGAGTGCGAGGCGATCTCGGCGTGCACCATCGGATCGTCGAGCGAGATCCAGCCCGCCAGGCTGCCGACCGGCGGCAGGCCCTCGAGTTCGGCGTCGATGGTCAGACCCAGCACCGCGCCGGAGTCGTTCACCATGTGCGCGATGCGGTCCGCCGGGTAGGACGGATCGACCGGCACGAACGCCGCGCCCGACTTGGCGACGGCCCAGATGGCCAGCACCGACTCGAACGAACGCCGGATGGCCACGGCGACACGGGTTTCCGGTCCGGCGCCGCGCTCGATGAGCACCCGCGCCAGGCGCGAGGAGGCCGCGTCGAGCTCGGCGTAGCCCAGGGCCTGGCCGTCGAAGGCGACGGCCTCGCCGACCGGGTTGTTGGCGACGGCGTCGGCCAGCAGCTCGGGCAGCGTGCGCGGCGCGATGGCCGGTCCGCCGGTGCGGGCGATCAGATCGGCGCGCTCGTCGGCGGCCAGGATCTCCAGATCGCCGACCGGGGCGAGCGGCGCGGACACGATCTCCGACAGCAGTCGCAGGAACCGCTGCGCGAAGCCCTCGACCGTCACGTGGTCGAACAGGTCACGGGCGTAACCGAATTCGGCGTACATGCCCGCGTCCGCGTCGGCCGGGGCCTCGGTCAGGGTGAGCATGAGGTCGAACTTGGCGATCTCGTTCTCGAAGTCGACCGCGGCGGCCTTCAGGCCGGGCAGCTCGAAGGAGCCGCCGGGCAGGTTCTCGAACGACAGCGCCACCTGGAACAGCGGGTGCCGCGCGGTGGAGCGTTCCGGGTTGAGCAGCTCGACGAGCCGCTCGAACGGAATGTCGGCGTGCGCGAACGCCGCCAGGTCGCTGTCCTTGTTCGCGGCGAGCAGCTCGGTGAAGCCGGTCTGGCCGCTCACCTCGGTGCGCAGCACCAGGGTGTTGACGAACATGCCGATCAGATCGTCCAGCTCGGCTTCGCCACGGCCCGCGATGGGCGCGCCGATGGCGATGTCGGTGGTGCCGGACAGGCGCGCCAGGAACACCGCGAGCGCGGTGTGCACGACCATGAACATGGTCGCGTTGTTGGTGCGCGCGATCTGCTGCAGGCCGCGGTGCAGGTCGTTGGAGATCGGGAACAGCACCCGGCCGCCGCGGAAGGTCTGCGCGGTGGGGCGCGGGCGATCCGAGGGCAGGTTCAGCTCGTCGGGCAGATCCGCCAGTGCAGTGCGCCAGAATTCGGCCTGCGCGGAGACGAGGCTGGTCGGGTCGTCCTCGGAGCCGAGCACCTCACGCTGCCAGAGCGAGAAGTCCGCGTACTGCACCGGCAGCGGGGCCCAGCCGGGCTGCACGCCGGCGGCGCGGGCGGCGTAGGCCACCATGACGTCGCGGGTGAGCGGGCCCATGGACCAGCCGTCGGCGGCGATGTGGTGGGTGACGAAGACGAGCACGTGCTCTGTGTCTGATTGCCACTCCGCTTCGCTGCGGGGCGGGTTCGCGGCGCTGGAGGTCGCGCCGCGAACCTGCGCGTCCTCTTCCAAGGTCTTCTCGACCCGGAACAGCTTGGCGTGCAACGGAACTTCGGTGGTCACGTCGAAGCCGGTGGTGACGAGAGCGGCGATGCGCTCGGTCACCGATTCGGCCGTGACGGTGACCGGACGCAGATCCGGCATGGCCTGCGCGGCGGTCACGATCACCTGTGCGGCAGCGCCATCGACCTGCGGGTAGATGGTGCGCAGCGTCTCGTGGCGGCCGATCACGTCGGACACGGCCTCGCGCAGCGCGTCCACATCCAGCGCGCCGGTGAGCCGCACGGCGACGGGCACGTTGTACGCGGCCGACGCGGTGTCGAACTGGTTGAGGAACCACATGCGCTGCTGCGCCAGCGACAGCGGCACGGTCTCCGGTCGCGGTCCGGCGGTGAGCGCCTTGCGGTCTCCCGCTCCGGCGTGCTGCTCGACCTTGGCGGCCAGCCCGGCGACGGTCGACGCCTCGAACACGGCGCGCACCGGCACCCGCGCGTCCAGGGCCGCGCCGATGCGCGCGGCGACCTGGGTGGCGAGCAGCGAGTTGCCGCCGAGGGCGAAGAAGTCGTCGTCCGCGCCGACCCGCTCGATACCGAGCACCTCGGCGATGACGCCCGCCACGATCTCCTCGATCGGGGTGGACGGCGCGCGGAAGGCGGTGGTCTCGAACTCTGGCTCCGGCAACGCCTTCCGGTCCAGCTTGCCGTTCACATTGAGCGGCAGGGCGTTGAGCACCACGAAGGCCGACGGCACCATGTACGACGGCAGACCCGCCGACAGCGCCGACTTCACCAGCGGCACATCCACACCCGAGCCGGACGGCACCAGGTAGGCGACCAGGCGGTCACCGGTCTTGGCGTCCTGCTTGGCCAGCACCGCGGTCTGCGCGATCTCGGGCAGCGCCAGCAGCGCGGCCTCGATCTCGCCGAGCTCGATACGGAAGCCGCGGATCTTCACCTGGAAGTCGGTGCGGCCCCGGTACTCCAGCTCGGCAATACCTCTTTCACCGCTCGCGGTGGTGCCCGACCAGGCGACGAGGTCACCGGTGCGGTACATGCGCTCGCCGACGGCGAACGGGTTGGCCACGAAGCGATCCGCGGTCAGGTCCGGTCGCGCGAAGTAGCCGCGGGCCAGCTGGGTGCCGGCGAGGTAGAGCTCACCGGACACGCCGTCGGGCACCGGGTTGAGGCGCGCGTCGAGCACGTAGACCCGCGAATTCCATTCCGGCGCACCGATCGACACCGAGCCCTTGTCGGCGTCGGTGACCTGGTGGCTGGTGATGGACACCGCGGCCTCGGTCGGGCCGTACAGGTTGAACAGTCGACTTTGCCGGTTCAAGGCGCGGAAGCGCTGGGCCACGGCGGCGGGCAGCGCCTCACCGATGGCCAGCACCCGGCGCAGCGCGTCGTTCATGACGCCGTCGCCCGCGGTGAGCAGCGCGTCGAGCATGGACGGCACCACGTGCAGGGTGGTGACCCGCTCGCGCGCCATCAGCTCATTGAGGTACGCCGGATCGCGGTGGCCGTCGGCCGCGGCGATCACCAGGCGGCCACCGGTGACGGCGGCCGACCAGAACTCCCAGACCGAGAGGTCGAAGGTGGCGGCGGTCTTGAGCAGCACCGCGTCGTCCGGGCCGAGCCCGAATTCCGCGCTCTTCCACTGCAACTGGTTGGCGATGGCCGCGTGCGGCAGCGCCACGCCCTTCGGGCGGCCGGTCGAACCGGACGTGAAGATGACGTAAGCGGTGTGGTCCGGACGCAGCGGGGCGACCCGCTCGGCGTCGGTGACCGGCGCGAGGTTCGCACCGGTCAGCCTCAGCTCGTCCATCCGCACCAGCGGCGCGACGTCGGTCGAGAACTCCGCGGACGCGTTGGTCAGCACGCACACCGGCGCGGCGGTCTCCAGGATGTACCCGGTCCGCTCGGCGGGCTGGTCGGGGTCGACCGGCACGTACGCGCCACCGGCGACCGAGACCGCGTACATGGCCACCACCAGGTCGACCGAGCGCCGCAGCGCCAGCGCGACCCGAGCCTCCGGGCCGACACCGATCGAGATCAGGTGGCGGGCCAGGCCGTTGACCCGCGCGCCGAGTTCGGCGTAGGTCAGCGTCTCGCCGTCGGGGCCGATGAGGGCGATGGCGGTCGGCTTGGCGGCCACCGTCGCGGTCAGCATCGACGCCAGCGTGGCGGTCGAATCCACCTGGTGCGCGGTGTCATTGCGCCGGTCCAGGATCTCGGCCCGCTCGGCGGCGGCCAGGATCTCGATCTCGCCGACCGCGATCCGCGGCGCGGCCACGATCTCGCGCAGCAGGGCCACGAAGCGATCGGCGAAGCCGACCACGGTCTCCCGGTCGAAGATGTCCGTCGCGTAGGTCAGGATGCCGGTGATGCCGTCGGCCGCGCCGTCGTCGCCGTACAGGTCGGAGACGATCAGGTGCAGGTCGAACTGCGACAGCTCGGTGTCCACGTCCAGGCCGGACACGCTCAGGCCCGGGAGTTCCAGGGTGGAGCGGGTCAGGTTCTGGAAGGACAGACCCACCTGGAACAGCGGGTGCCGCGCGGTCGAACGGGCCGGGTTGAGCACCTCGACGAGGCGCTCGAACGGCACGTCCGCATTGGCGTAGGCCTGGATGTCGGTCTCGCGCTGACGCGCCAGCAGAGCGTCGAACGGTTCGCCGCCGTCGACCTCGGTGCGGAACACCAGGGTGTTGACGAACATGCCGATCAGGTCGTCGAGGACGGCCTCGCCACGACCGGCCATCGGCGTGCCGATGGCGATGTCGCTGGAGCCCGACAGCCGCGCGAGCAGCACGGCGAGCGCGGTGTGCACGACCATGAACAGCGTCGCGCCCTCGGCGCGGGCCAGATCGACCAGCCCCGAGTGCAATTCGGCGTCGATGCGGATGTCGATCTTGCCACCGGCGAAGGACTGCACCGCCGGACGCGGCCGGTCGGCCGGGAGGTCCAGCTGGTCGGGCAGCCCGGCCAGCGCCTGCTGCCAGTAGGCGACCTGCTTGGCGGCCAGCGAGTCCGCGTCGTTCTCGTCACCGAGCAGTTCGCGCTGCCAGATGGAGTAGTCCGCGTACTGCACCGCGAGCGGGCTCCAGCCCGGCTCCTGCTCGAGCGAGCGCGCCGCGTAGGCGGTCATCAGGTCGCGGGTCAGCGGCGCCACCGAGGAACCGTCACCCGAGATGTGGTGGATGACCAGTGCCAGCACGTATTCCGCCGGAGCCGCGGCGTCCGGGTTCACGATCTGGAACTGACCGGTGGGGGCGATGTCGGCGAAGTCGAAGGTGTAGGCCGCCGCGTGCGCCGCGGCTTCCGACTCGACCGGAGCCGGGGGCGGGGTCTCGCCCTCGATCTTGAACAGCGCCACCTCGAGCGGCACCTCGACGGTGACGTCGAAGCTGGTGGAGGTCAGCTCGACCAGCGCGCCGACGACCTCGTCGGCGGTCACGGTGCGCACCTCGAGCTCGGGCACGGCCTGCGCCGGCGGCAGGATGACCTGCACCGGGCCCTGCTCGGTCTGCGGGTAGATGGTGCGCAGGATCTCGTGGCGGGCAACCACATCCGCGATGGCCGACCGCAGCGCGTCCTCGTCGAGCGCGCCGGACAGGCGCACCGCGACCGGCACGTTGTAGGCCGCCGAGGCGGTGTCGAAGCGGTTGAGGAACCACATGCGCTGCTGGGCCAGCGACAGCGGGATGTTCTCCGGTCGCGGTGCGGCGGTCAGCGCCTTGCGGCCACCGGCCCCGGCGTCGTGCTCCACCCGGGCCGCGAGCGCGACCACGGTGGAGGCCTCGAACAGCAGTCGCACCGGCACCCGGGTGTTGAGCGCCTCGCCGAGGCGCGCGGCGACCTGGGTGGCCAGCAGCGAGTTGCCCCCCCACTGGAAGAAGTCGTCGTCCAGGCCGATGCGGCCGGATTCGACGCGCAGCACCTCCGCGAACACGCCCGCCACGATCTGCTCGATCGGGCTGACGGGGGCGCGGAAGACCGCCTTCTCGAAGGTGGGCTCCGGCAGTTCCTTGCGGTCCAGCTTGCCGTTGGCGTTGAGCGGCAACGCGTTCAGCGGCATGAAGACCGACGGGATCATGTACGACGGCAGCTCGGCGGCCAGCGCCGACTGCAGCGCCTGCTTGTCCGGCTCGCCGTCGGCGCCGACCACGTAGGCCACCAGGCGGTCGCCCAGCACCGGGTCGGTGTGCGCGACCACGGCGGCGGAGGCGATGGAATCCAGCCGCAGCAGCGCGGATTCGATATCGCCGAGCTCGATGCGGAAGCCGCGGATCTTCACCTGGAAGTCGGTGCGGCCCCGGTACTCGAGCTCGCCGTTCGCCTGCCAGGCCACCAGGTCACCGGTGCGGTACATGCGGGAACCGTTGTCGGCGAACGGGTTCGCGACGAAGCGGTCGGAGGTGAGGTCCGGGCGGCCGAAGTAGCCGCGTGCCAGCTGGGCGCCGGCCAGGTACAGCTCGCCGGACACGCCGACCGGCACCGGCCGCAGCCGCGAATCCAGCACGAACACCTGGGAGTTCCATTCGGGCGAGCCGATGGACACCGACAGCTCGTCGCGCTCGGTGACCCGGTGGTTGGTGATGGACACCGCGGCCTCGGTCGGGCCGTACAGGTTGAACAGTTCGGTGCGCGGACGCTCCCGCAGCACGCGCTGCGCGAGCGGTCCGGGCAGCGCCTCACCGATGGCCAGGATGCGCCACAGCGAGTCCGGCAGGCCCACCCGTCGCCCACCGCCACCCTCAACGGAGTCGCTTCGCGACGCTAGCCCTTCTGTGAGCAGCGCGTCGAGCATGGACGGCACCACGTGCAGGGTGGTCACCCATTCGCGGGCCATCAGCTCGTTCAGGTACGCCGGGTCCTTGTGGCCGTCCGGCGCGGCGATGACCAGGCGGCCACCGCAGGCCGCGGCGGACCAGAACTCCCAGACCGAGAGGTCGAAGGTGGCGGCGGTCTTGAGCAGCACCGCGTCGGCCGGGTCGAGGCCGAATTCGGTGACCTTCCAGAGCAACTGGTTCACGACCGCGCCGTGCGGCAGCGCCACACCCTTGGGGCGGCCGGTGGAACCGGAGGTGAAGATGACGTACGCCGTGTTGGCGGCGGTCAGCACCCGCACCCGGTCGGCGTCGGTGACCGGCTTCGCCGAGTGGACGCTCAGGTCCAGCTCGTCGATGCGCAGCACCTCGGCCAGTTCGGTCTCGAAACCGACGGCGGCGGTGGTGAGTACCGCCTTGGGCGCGGCAGTCTCCAGGATGTAGCCGACGCGCTCGGCGGGCTGATCCGGATCGATCGGCACGTAGGCGGCGCCGGCCTTGGCGACCGCGTACATGGCGACGACCAGGTCGGTGGACCGGCGAATGGCCAGGGCCACACGGTCTTCGGTGCCGATGCCGCGCGCGATGAGCTCACGGGCCAGCTGGTTCACCCGCGTGTCGAGTTCGGCGTAGGTGAGGTTCTCCACGCCGTCCGCGGTGTCGGCGACGATGGCCACGGCCTTGGCGTCGTCGGCCACCGCACGGTCGAGCAGCGAGACCAGGGTGGCCTCGGAGCCGCCGTCGAACACCGCGTTCACGTCCTGCGCGGTGTTGTTCCACCGGTGCAGGATCCGGGTGTTCTCGTCCTCGTCGAGCAGGTCGATGTCGCCGACGGCGACGGTGGTGTCGGCCAGGATGGCGTCCAGCACCCGCACGAACCGGTCGGCGAACGCCCGCACGGTCGATTCGTCGAACAGGTCGACGGCGTAACCGAATTCGGTGAGGATCTCGGCGGGGGTGCCGTCCTCGGTGTAGCGGTCGTACAGCGTGACGTGCAGGTCGGTCTTGGCCAGTTGCGACTCGAACTCGACGGCGGCCACGTGCAGGCCCGGCAGTTCGAAGGCGGTCTCGGCCAGGTTCTGGAACGAGAGGCCCACCTGGAACAGCGGGTTGCGCGCGGTGGAGCGGACCGGGTTGAGCACCTCGACGAGGCGCTCGAACGGCACGTCGGCGTTGGCGAAGGCCTCCAGGTCGCGTTCGCGGACCTCGGAGAGCAGGTCGGCGAAGCTCGCGTTGCCGTCGACCTGGGTGCGGAACACCAGGGTGTTCACGAACATGCCGATCAGGTCGTCGAGTTCGCGTTCACCACGGCCCGCGATCGGGGTGCCGACCGCGATGTCGTCGGTGCCCGACAGGCGGGCGAGCAGCACCGCGAGGGCGGCGTGCACGACCATGAACAGCGAGGCGTTGTTGGCGCGGGCCAGTTCGTGCAGCTTGGCGTGGCGTTCGGCGTCGATGTCGAAGCGCAGCGCCTTGCCGTGGAACGACTGCGCCGGCGGACGCGGCCGGTCGGTGGGCAGCTCCAGCTGGTCCGGCAGCCCGGCCAGCGCGCGGGTCCAGTACGAGACCTGCTTGGCGGCCAGTGATTCGGCGTCGTCCTCGCGGCCGAGCACCTCGCGCTGCCACAGCGCGTAGTCGGCGTACTGCACCGGCAGCGGAGCCCACTGCGGGACGTCGCCGTTCACCCGGGCCACGTAGGCGGCCATGATGTCGCGCGCCATCGGACCCATGGAGGAGCCGTCGGCGGAGACGTGGTGGACGGTGAACGCCAGCACGTGCTGGGTGGTCTCACTGTCGATGATCCGGAACATCTTGACCGCCAACGGAACCTCGACGGTGACGTCGAAGGTGGTCATGGCGAATTCGATGATCTTGCCGAGCAGGTCGGCCTCGGTCACGTCCTCCGGCACCAGCGTCAGCTCGGTCTGAGCGGCGGACAGCACCACCTGGTGCGGGCCCTCGGCGGCTCGCGGGTAGACCGTGCGCAGCACCTCGTGGCGGGCGATCACGTCGCCGATGGCCTGCTTCATGGCGTACAGGTCGAGCGCGCCGGTGAAGCGGACCGCGAGCGGGATATTGTCCACCGCGGAAGTGCTGGTGTCGAACTGGTTGAGGAACCAGTAGCGCTGCTGCGCCGGGGACAGCGGCAGGTGCGCGGGCCGTTCCCCCGCGACCAGGCTCGGGCGACGGCCCGAACCGGCATTGCGCTCCACGCGGGCGGCGAGCGCCGCGACGGTGGACGCCTCGAACAGATCGCGCACGGCCAGCTGGGTGTCCAGGGCCGCGCCGAGGCGGGCGGTGACCTGGGTGGCGATCAGCGAGTTGCCGCCGAGTTCGAAGAAGTCGTCGTCGACGCCGACCCGTCCGACGCCCAGGACGTCGGAGAAGGTGCCCGCCACGATCTCCTCGATCGGGGTGGACGGGGCGCGGAAGACCTTGGCCTCGAACACCGGCGCGGGCAACTGCTTGCGATCCAGCTTGCCGGAGGCGTTGAGCGGGAAGGCGTCCAGCACCACGAAGGCGGCCGGGACCATGTAGCCCGGCAGACCGTCCTGCAGTTCGGCGCGCACGGCGTCGAGGTCGACGGTGTGGCCGGTGGTGGGGATGACGTAGCCGACCAGCTGCTCGCCGAGGCGGTCGTCGGCGCGGACGACCACCACGGACTGGGCGATGGAGTCGATGGCGGTGAGCGCGGCCTCGATCTCGCCGAGCTCGATGCGCAGACCGCGCAGCTTCACCTGGAAGTCGGTGCGGCCCAGGTACTCCAGCTCACCACGACCGGTCCACTTCACGAGGTCACCGGTGCGGTACATGCGCTCGCCGTTGTGGAACGGGTCCGCCACGAAGCGGTCGGCGGTCAGTTCCGGACGCGCGACATAGCCGCGCGCCAGCTGGACGCCGGCGAGGTACAGCTCACCCGCGACACCCGGGGCGACCGGGTGCAAACGCGAATCCAGCACGTACACACGGGTGTTGAAGACCGGCGCGCCGATCGGCACCGACAGCGTGTCGGCGTCGTCCACCTCGTGGTAGGTGACGTCGACGGCCGCCTCGGTCGGGCCGTACAGGTTGTGCAGGCGGGCCCCGGTGAGCTCGCGCAGCTTCTGCGCGGTCGGCGCGGGCAGCGCCTCACCGGAGGCGAAGACCTGATGCAGCGAGGTGCATTCGGCGGCCTTCTCCTCGGCCACGAACACCGACATCATCGACGGCACGAAGTGCGCGGTGGTGACACCGGTGGCGATGATCAGGTCGGCCAGGTAGCCGGGATCGCGGTGGCCGTCCGGCTTGGCGATGACCAGCGACGCGCCGATCTGCAAGGGCCAGAAGAACTCCCACACCGACACGTCGAAGGTGGCGGGGGTCTTCTGCAGCACCACGTCGTCGTCGAACAGGCCGTACTCGGTCTGCATCCAGACCAGGCGGTTGACGATGGCGGTGTGGCTGACCGCCACGCCCTTCGGGCGGCCGGTGGAGCCCGACGTGAAGATCACGTACGCGACATCGTCGCCACGCAGCGGGGCGACGCGGTCGGCGTCGGTGATCGGGGCGTCGGAGTAGCCGGACAGGTCCAGTTCGTCGATCAGCAGTGTGCGCGTGGCGGTTTCGAACTCGTCGCGCGCGGTGCTGAGCACGCACACGGGCTGTGCGGTGTCGAGCACATACTGGTTGCGCTCGGCCGGGTGGTCGGGGTCCAGCGGCACGTACGCGCCACCGGCGACCGTGACGGCGTACATGCCGATCAGCAGGTCGAAGGAGCGGCGCATACCCAGGGCCACATAGGAATCCGGACCGACGCCCTCGGCGATGAGGTGGCGGGCCAGCTGGTGCACGCGGGCCGCGAACTCGCCGTAGGACAGCTGTGTAGGAATTTCCGGGCTCTGCCCGGGCGTCCCCTCGAACACCAGGGCGGTGAGGTTCGGAGTGTTCTTGGCCTGGTTCTCGAACATCGACGCCAGGGTGACCTCGGCGACGATCTTCTTGCCGCCCAAGGCGACGCGCTTGACGTCGTATTCGGTGGCGTTCCAGGACCGCAGCACCTGGCGGCGCTCTGCCGCGTTCAGCAGCTCGATATCGCCGACCAGCGCGGTCGGCTCGGCGACCACGGCCGACAGCAGGCGCACCAGGCGCTCACCGAAGCCCGCGATGGTGCTCGCGTCGAACATGTCGGTGGCGTAGGCGAATTCGGCCGTCATGCCGTCGCCGTCAGCCCGCTCGGTGATGTTGAGGTGCAGGTCGAACTTGGCGGTGACCACGTCCAGCGGCACGCCCGCCACTTCCAGACCGGGCAGCGCGAAGGTCGCCTCGCCGGTGTTCTGGAACGACAGCATGACCTGGAACAGCGGGTGCCGGGCCTGCGAGCGGGCCGGGTTGAGGATCTCCACCAGGCGCTCGAACGGCAGGTCGGCGTGGCCGAAAGCGGCCAGGTCGCTGTCCTTGGTGCGGGCCAGCAGCTCGGTGAACTTCTCCCCCGAGTCGACGCCGGTGCGCAGCACCAGGGTATTGACGAACATGCCGATGGCGTCGTCGAGCACCTGCTCACCACGTCCGGCGACCGCGGTGCCGATGGCGATGTCGTCGCCGCCGGACAGGCGCGCCAGCAGGGCCGCGAAGGCCGCGTGCACGACCATGAACAGCGAGGCGCCGTGCTGGCGGGCCAGGGCCTCGAGTCCGGCCAGCAGCTCGGCGTCGATGGCGAACTCGTGCACGCCACCGGCATTGGAGGCCACGGCCGGGCGCGGCCGGTCGGAGGGCAGGTCGATCTGGTCGGGCAGGCCCGCCAGGTCGTTGCTCCAGTAGGCCACCTGCTGCGAGATCAGCGAGTCGGCGTCGTCCTCGGAGCCGAGGGTCTCGCGCTGCCAGAGCGCGAAGTCGGCGTACTGGACGGGCAGCGGAGCCCACTGCGGCGCTTCGCCCTGGGCGCGCGCGGCGTAGGCGAGCATGACGTCGCGGGCCAGCGGACGCACCGACCAGCCGTCGCCGGAGATGTGGTGGACCACGAAAACCAGGACGTGCGTGGGCACGACGGCGGTGCCGTCAATGGATACCGTGGCATCCGAGACCCGGAACAGCCCGGCGCGCACCGGCGCGGCGGCGGTGACGTCGAAGCCGGTGAGTACCAGTTCGGCGATCCGCTCACGCAGGTCGGCCTCGGCCACGTCGATCGCGGCGGCGTCCAGGCGGACCTGGTCGGCGGGCAGGATCACCTGCACGCCACGGCCTTCGGCGTTCTCCGGGTAGACCGTGCGCAGCACCTCGTGGCGCTCGAGCACGTCGCCGACGGCGGCCAGCAGCGCATCCGTGTCGAGGTCGCCGGTCAGGCGCACCGCGAGCGGGATGTTGTTGACGGCCGAGGCGGTGTCGAAGCGGTTGAGGAACCACATGCGCTGCTGTGCCAGCGACAGCGGGATCTCGTCCGGGCGGGCCTGCGCCACCAGGGCGCGGCGGCTGCCGGTGCCCGCCTGCGCCTCGACCCGGGCCGCGAGGGCGGCCACGGTCGGGGCGTCGAACAGGGCGCGGACGGGGATCCGGGTGTCGAGGGCCGCGCCCACGCGGGCGACGACCTGGGTGGCGATCAGCGAGTTGCCGCCGAGTTCGAAGAAGTCGTCGTCGGCGCCGACCGGGGACTCGAGTCCGAGCACCTCGGCGAAGACCTCGGCCACGATCTCCTCGGCCCGGGTCGCGGCGGCGCGGAACTCGCGGGCGGCGAACTCCGGCTCCGGCAGGGCGCGGCGGTCCAGCTTGCCGTTGGCGCTGAGCGGGAACCCGCCCAGTGCCACGAAGGCGGCCGGAACCATGTAGGAGGGCAGCTGCTCACCGAGGTGGGCGCGCAGGGCTTCAGTGTCGAATTTGCCCTGCGCTTCGCTCCGGGCGGGTTCGTGGCGCTGAGGGTCTCGTTCTTCCCTCCTCCGCTCCTCCGCTTCGCTCCCCCGCTCCAAGCGCGGGGAGGCGGAGCGCAGTCCAGAACGAGACGCGCCACGAACCTCCGATGGAATGACATAGGCGACAAGCTGATCACCAATCCGCGCGTCCGAGCGCACCACCACGACGGCCTGTGACACGGCGGGATGGGCGATGAGCGCGGCCTCGATCTCGCCGAGCTCGATGCGCAGACCGCGCAGCTTCACCTGGAAGTCGGTGCGGCCGATGTACTCCAGCTCGCCGTCCGCGGTCCAGGTGACGAGGTCACCGGTGCGGTACATGCGCCGGCCCGGGGTGAAGGGGTTGGCGACGAAGCGGTCCGCCGACAGGTCGGGGCGGGCCACGTAGCCGCGCGCCAGCTGCACACCGGCCAGGTAGAGCTCGCCCGCCATGCCCGGGGCGACCGGGTGCAGGCGCGAATCCAGCACGTACACCTGGGTGTTGAACACCGGACGACCGATCGGCACGGTCTCGGTGTCGGCGTCGACGACCTGGTGGTAGGTGACGTCGACCGCGGCCTCGGTGGGGCCGTACAGGTTGTGCAGGGCCGCGCCGGTGACCCGGCGCAGCTGCTGGGCGGTGGTCGCGGGCAGCGCCTCACCGGAGGCGAACACCAGACGCAGGCCGGTGCACCGCGCGGCGGCGGGCTCGGCCACGAACACGGCCATCATCGACGGCACGAAGTGCGCGGTCGTGACGCCCTCGCGGGCAATGGTTTCCGCCAGGTACACCGGGTCACGGTGCCCGTCCGGCTTGGCCACGACCAGCTTCGCGCCGATCTGCAAGGGCCAGAAGAACTCCCACACCGACACGTCGAACGTCGCCGGAGTCTTCTGCAGCACCACGTCTTCGGCGGTCAGACCGTATACGGCCTGCATCCACACCAGGCGGTTCACGATCGCCGAATGCGGCACCGCCACACCCTTGGGGCGACCGGTCGAACCGGACGTGAAGATCACGTACGCGGTGTTCGAAGCATCCAGCGGCGCACGGCGATCCGCGTCGGTCAGCGCGGTGTCGGAGTAGCCCGACAGGTCCGCGGTGTCCACGGCGAGGATCGGCACGGTGGCGTGGGTGAACCCGTCGCGCTCGGTGGTGAGCACGCACACCGGCCGGGCCGTCTCGAGCACGTAGTCGATGCGGTCGGCGGGCTGGTCCAGGTCCAGCGGCACGTACGCGCCACCGGCCTCGACGATCGCGTACATGGCGACCACCAGGTCCAGCGAGCGGCGCATGCCCAAGGCCACCATGCTCTCCGGGCCGACGCCGGCCTCGACGAGCTTGCGGGCCAGCTGGTGCACCCGTCCGGCGAACTCGGCGTAGGACAGAGCTGTAGCCGGTTGGGAGGTATCGGCGTGCTCGAACGCGACGGCGGTCGCTTCGGGGGTCCGCTCGGCCTGGGCTTCGAACAGCGCGACCAGCGTCTCGCCCGCGTCGCCGGAGGCGCTGCGCACGACCTCGCCCGCGGCGGTGTCCTCGGCCGACAGGGTGCCCGACGTCAGTTCCGCGACCACCGAGACGACGTCGGCGGTGGTGCGGTTCCAGTCGCGCAGCACGCGGGTGCGCTCGCCGCCGACCAGCAGGTCGATATCGCCCACGGCCCGCTCCGGCTTGGCCGCGACGGCCTTCAGCAGCAGGTCGAACCGGTCGGCGAAGCGCGCCATGGTGGCCGCGTCGAACAGGTCGGTGGCGTAGATGAGTTCGGCGGTGATGCCGGACTGCGGTGCGGCGGCGTTCTCGGTGAGCACCAGCTGCAGGTCGAACTTGGCGGTGTCGATCGGCAGTTCGACGGCGCTGACGGTCAGGCCGGGCAATTCCAGTTCGGTGATGCCGGTGTTCTGGAAGGACAGCATGACCTGGAACAACGGGTGCCGGGCCTGCGATCGGGCCGGGTTGAGGATCTCCACCAGGCGCTCGAACGGCAGATCGGCGTGGCCGAAGGCCTGGATGTCGGTGCCGCGCACCGTGTCCAGCAGTTCGGTGAAGCCGGCGCCGCCGTCCACCTCGGTGCGCAGCACCAGGGTGTTGACGAACATGCCGATGAGGTCGTCGAGGGCGCGTTCGCCTCGACCGGCGACCGGGGTGCCGATGGCGATGTCGGACTCGCCGGACAGCCGCGACAGCAGGACGGCCAGGGCCGAGTGCATGACCATGAACAGCGTGGTGCCGCGGGTGCGGGCGAGTTCGGCCAGCGCGCCATGGGTTTCGGCGTCGATGTCGAACACGTGGGTGGCGCCGCGGCCCGAGGCCACGGCCGGACGCGGCCGGTCGGACGGCAGCTCCAGCTGGTCGGGCAGGCCGCGCAGCGACTCCCGCCAGTACGAGATCTGCTGCGAGATCACCGATTCGGCGTCGCGCTCGTCACCGAGCACCTCGCGCTGCCACAGCGCGTAGTCGGCGTACTGGACGTCGAGCACCTGCCAGCCGGGTTCGCCGCCCTCGACGCGCGCGCCGTAGGCGGTCATGACGTCCCGGGTGAGCGGGCCCATGGAGAAACCGTCGGCCGAGATGTGGTGCACCACCAGCGCGAGCACGTGCTCGGTGGGGCTGACCTCGAACAGGCGGGCCCGGAACGGCACGTCCACGGTGACGTCGAAGCCGGTCAGCACCAGCTCCGAGAGCGCCTGCGGCAGTGCGGTTTCGGAGACCTCGACCGGGGTCAGGTCCGGGATGACCTGGCTGGTCGGGACGATCTCCTGGTACGCATGGCCGTCGATCTCGGGGTAGCGGGTGCGCAGCGACTCGTGCCGAGCCAGTACGTCGGCGACGGCGATCTGCAGGGCCTGGCGGTCCACCAGACCGGACAGCCGCACGGCTGCCGGGATGTTGTCCACGGCCGATTCGGGATCGAACCGGTTGAGGAACCACATGCGCTGCTGGGCCAGCGACAGCGGCAGCCGCTCGGGCCGCTCCTGCGCGACCAGGGCCAGGCGGGTGCCGGAGCCGGAATGGGTTTCGGCCTTGGCGGCCAGCGCGGCCACGGTCGAGGACTCGAAGATCTCGCGCACGCCGAGTTGGGTGTCCAGCGCGGCGGACAGGCGCGCCGCCACCTGAGTGGCGATGAGCGAGTTGCCGCCCAGGGCGAAGAAGTCGTCATCGAGACCGACCCGTTCCAGGCCGAGGATCTCGGCGAACACATCGGCCACGATCTGCTCGACCGGAGTGACGGGGGCGCGGAACACCGCGGCCTCGAACACCGGCGCGGGCAGCGCCTTGCGGTCCAGCTTGCCGGAGGCGTTGAGCGGGAACTCGTCGAGCACCATCAGGATCGACGGCACCATGTAGGACGGCACGCTCTCGCCGATCTCGGCGCGCACGGCCTCCACGTCCACGCTGCGACCCGCCGCGCCGATGACGTAGCCGACCAGCTGGTCACCGGCGTGCGGGTCGTGGCGCACCACGACCACCGACTGCGCGATGGAATCCAGTGCGGTGAGCGCGGATTCGATCTCGCCGAGCTCGATGCGCAGACCGCGCAGCTTCACCTGGAAGTCGGTGCGCCCGATGTACTCCAGCTCGCCGTCCGCGGTCCAGGTGACGAGGTCACCGGTGCGGTACATCCGCTCCGACGTGCCGAACGGGTTGGCCACGAAGCGATCCGAGGACAAGTCCGGCCGCGCGACGTAGCCGCGGGCCAGCTGGTCACCGGCGAGGTACAGCTCGCCCGCGACGCCGACCGGAACCGGCCGCAGCCGCGAATCCAGCACGTACACCTGGGTGTTGAACACCGGACGGCCGATCGGCACCGAGTCCACGTCGGCGTCCACGACCTGGTGGTAGGTGACGTCGACCGCGGCCTCGGTGGGGCCGTAGAGGTTGTGCAGCTCGGCCCCGGTGAGCTCGCGCAGCTTGTGTGACGGCTTCGGGGACAGCGCCTCACCGGAGGCGAAGACCATGCGCAGGCTGGTGCACCGCGCGGCGGCCTCCTCCGCCACGAACACCGCCAGCATGGACGGCACGAAGTGGGTGACCGTGACGCCCTCGCGGGCGATGAGGTCGGCGAGGTAAGCCGGGTCGCGGTGGCCGTCGGGCTTGGCCACGACCAGCTTCGCGCCGATCTGCAAGGGCCAGAAGAACTCCCACACCGACACGTCGAACGTGGCCGGGGTCTTCTGCAGGACGACGTCCTCGGCGGTCAGACCGTACTCGGCCTGCATCCACACCAGGCGGTTCACGATCGCCGAGTGCGGCACGGCCACACCCTTCGGGCGACCGGTCGAACCCGACGTGAAGATCACGTACGCGGTGTTCGAATCCCGCAGCGGCGCACGGCGATCCGCGTCGGTCAGCGGCGCGGCCGAGTAGCTCGACAGGTCCAGCTTGTCGATGCGCACCTGCGCGGTGTCGACCGGGAGGTCCTCACCGGAGGTCAGCACGGTCACCGGGTCGGCGGTCTCGAGGATGTACTCGGTGCGCTCGGCCGGGTGGTCCGGGTCCAGCGGCACGTAGGCCGCGCCGGTGACGGCGACCGCGTACATACCGACGACCAGGTCCAACGAGCGCCGCATGCCCAGCGCCACGAACGATTCCGCGCCGACGCCGCGCTCGACCAGCCAGCGGGCCAGGCGGTGCACACGCTCGCCGAACTCGGCGTAGGAAAGAGCCGTTCCCTCGAACGCGACGGCGGTCGCTTCGGGAGTCCGCTCGGCCTGCGCCTCGAACATGGCGACCAGGGTGGCGTTCTCGGCTTTGTGCTCGGTGAGCACGGCCTCCACGTCGAAGGCGGTCTCGTTCCAGGTCTCGACGACCTGGGTGCGTTCGGCGGCGTCGACCAGCTCGATATCGCCCACGGCCGCAGCCGGATCCGTGGTGATGGCGGTCAGCACCCGGATCAGGCGGCCCGCGATGCGCTCGACGGTGGCCTCGTCGAACAGGTCGCGCAGGTAGCCCGCGCGGATGCGCAGCCGGGTGTCGAGCTGGGCGATGAGGGTGAGCGGGTAGTGGGTGGCGTCCGCGGCGTCCAGGCCGGTGACGGCCATGCCGTCGATATCGGCGGCCTGGGACCGGATGCCCTCGGCGTCGACCGGATAGGACTCGAACACCACGAGGGTGTCGAAGAGTCCGCCGATGCCCGCGGCCGACTGGATGTCGGCCAGGCCCACGTAGTGGTGGTCGAGCAGGTCGGCCTGCTCGCCCTGGGTGCGGGTGAGCAGCGTGCTCGCCGCCTCGGCCGGGTCGAAGGCGACCCGCACCGGCACGGTGTTGATGAACAGACCCACCATGGACTCGACACCCGAGAGCTGCGCCGGGCGACCGGACACGGTGGTGCCGAACAGCACGTCCTCGCGGCCGGTGAGGCGGCCGAGCAGGATGCCCCAGGCGACCTGGAGCACGGTGTTCGGGGTGACGCCGAGTTCGGCGGCCAGCCCGGTCAGGCGCGCGGTCGCGGCCTCGTCCAGGTCGAAGAAGTACTCGCCGGACAGTGCGGTGATCTCGCGGCCGGTGTCGGGACGGGTGAGCAGGGTCGGCTCGGAGACGCCGAGCAGCGACTTCTGCCAGGCCGCCAGTGACGCCGAACGGTCCTGCTGCGCAACCCATTCCAGGAAGTAGCGGTAGGACCGCACCGGCGGCAGCACCGCGGTGTCGGAGTGCGTGGCGTAGAGCACCAGCAGGTCCTGCATGAGCAGCGGCATGGACCAGCCGTCGAGCAGGATGTGGTGGTTGGCCACGGCCAACTGGTAGCTGTGGGCGTCGGTGCGCACCAGCGTGTAGCGGATGAGCGGCGGCGCGGTCAGGTCGAAGCGCTGGACGCGGTCCTCGGCGATGATCTCCGCGGCCCGCGCCGCGCGGGCGTCGGCGTCGGCGATGTCGGTGAGGTCGTGGTTGGTCCACGCCACCTTCACGCCGTCGATGACGACCTGCACCGGAACGCCGGACGCGTCGTTCACATAAGCGGTGCGCAAGATCTCGTGACGCTCGATGAGCGCCTGCGCGGCCGACCGCAGCCGGTCGGCGTCGACGCGACCCTCGAGGGTGAGCACCGCCTGCGCGGTGTACACGTCCACCGAGGTGGCGGCCAGCTGCGCGTGGAAGAGCAGACCGGCCTGCAGCGCGGACAGCGGCCACACCTGGTGCAGGGAACCGTAGCGCTTCTCCCAGCCGTCGATGTCGCGCTGGGTGACGCGGACCAGGCCGAAGTCGGACGGGGTGTGCCCGTCCTTGGCCGAATCGGCGTGCGCGGCAACGGCTTCGAGCGCGGACACCCACAGGGCGGCGAACTCGGCGATCTCGGTGGCGGAGATCAGCGTGCTCGGGTAACCGATCTGCGCGGTCAGCTTGTCGCCCGCGACGATGGCGTTGATGTCGATCGGGGCCATGGCGGGCATGTCGGCGTCGTAGGAGCCCGCCAGGTCGGCCAGGTCGGCCGCCGGGATCCAGCCGAAGCCGCGCAGCGCCTCGGGCACGTCGCCCTCGTTGACCCGGCCCAGGTAGTTGAAGCTGACCTGGCCCGGCAGCTGCTTGGGCAGCTGGGCGGCGGTGTCGGAGTTCATGTACCGCAGCAGGCCGTAACCGATGCCCTTGTCGGGCACCGCGAGCAGCTGCTCCTTGACCGTCTTGATGGCCCGGCCCATGGCCGCGCCGCCGGTGAGGGCGGCGTCCACGTCGATGCCGGACAGGTCGAAGCGCACCGGGAAGATGGCGGTGAACCAGCCGACCGTGCGGGACAGGTCGGCGCCGGGCACGACCTCTTCCTCGCGGCCGTGGCCTTCCAGGCGGACGAGGGCGGACTTCTCCCCCAGGCCCTTGCCGGCGCGGAACTTGGCCACCGCCAAGGCGAGTGCGGTGAGCAGACCGTCGTTGACGCCGCCGTGGAACAGGGCGGGCACGGTGGTCAGCAGCGAGCGGGTGGCCTCGGCCGACAGCTCGACGCGGTGCTTGACGATGGTCGCGGTGACGTCGACGGCCGGGTCCATGGCGCGCTCGGTGAGCAGCGGGTCCGGGCCCTCGACGACGCCGCGCCAGAACTCGAGTTCGGCCACGCGCTCTTCGGTGGCGGCCTCCCGCTCGAGGGCGTGCGCCCAGGTGCGCATGCTGGTGGCGGGGGCGACCAGCTCGGGGGTCTGTCCGGCGGACAGCTGACCCCAGGCGGCGACGAAGTCCGGCACCAGGATTCGCCAGGTGACGCCGTCGACCACGAGGTGGTGACCGGCCACGATCAGGCGGCCCGCGCGACTGTTGTCCGAGGGCTCCAGCCACACGAACCGGATGACCTGTCCCGCAGCGGGATCCAGCTTGTCCAGCGTGGCATCCAGTGCGGCGGTGGCGATCTCGAACAGCTGCTCGTCGCTGACGGCCGCGTCGAACTCGGTGCGGTCGATCAGCGAATCCGCGTCGATGGTTCCGGGAGCGGCGGTTTCGACGATCCAGTCGGCGTCCGGCACCCGACGCAGGCGCGCCCGCAGCATGTCGTGGCGGTCGATGACCGCGCCGACGGTGGCGGCGATGCCCGCGCGGTCGATGCCGTGCGGGAGTTCCAGGGCCACGGTCTGGTTGAAGCGGCCGAACTCGCCCGGCCGTCCCGCCATGAACCGCACCACCGGCGTCAGCGGCATGACACCCACGCCGCCGCCGGGCAGCTCGGTCAGCTGCGGGGCCGAATCGCCCTGGCCGTCCACGGATACCGTCGCGATGGCGGCCAGGCCGGACACGGTGCGCTGCTCGAACACGTCGCGTGGTGAGAACACCACGCCGCGCGCCTTCGCCCGCGACACCAGCTGGATGGAGACGATGGAGTCACCGCCGAGCGCGAAGAACGAGTCGTCGATGCCAACCCGCTCCAGGCCCAGCACCTCGGCGAACACCTCGGCGATGGTCTGCTCGAGGGTGTTGCGCGCGGCCCGGAAGACCACCTCGGTGGCGAAGACCGGTTCGGGCAGTGCCCGGCGGTCCAGCTTGCCGACCGGGGTCAGCGGCACCCGGTCGATGATCATGACCGAGGACGGCACCATGTACGCGGGCAGCCGCTGCTCGACGTGCGCGGTCACGGCCGCCACATCGATCGAATGACCCGGCGTGGCAACGACATACGACACCAGCGAGGTCGCGCCCGCGGCGTTCTTGTGGCCCACGGTGACCGCGAAGTCGACAGTCTCGTGCGAGGCCAGCGCCGCGTCGATCTCACCGAGCTCGATACGGAAACCGCGCACCTTCACCTGGAAGTCGGAGCGGCCGACGTACTCGACCAGTCCGTCCGGGGTCCAGCGGACCACGTCACCGGTGCGGTACATGCGCGCGCCGTCCACGTACGGGTTGGCGACGAAACGGTCGGCGGTCAGGCCCGGCCGCGCGTGGTAGCCGCGCGCCAGCTGGATGCCCGACAGGTACAGCTCACCCGCGACGCCCACCGGCACCGGGCGCAGACGGTTGTCGAGGATCAGCGACTGCATGCCCCGGATCGGACCACCGATGGTGACCAGATCGCCCGGCGTCAGCGCGTCGCTGATGTTGGTCATGATCGTGGTCTCGGTCGGACCGTAGCCGTTGTGGAAGGCGCGCATCGTGCCGTCCGCCAACGGAACCGCCCACTTCTCGACCAGGTCGGCCGGGACGGCTTCACCACCGGCGACCAGCACGCGCAGCGAGTCCAGGCCCGCCGGTCCGAAGGTGGACAGCGCGGCCGGGGTGATGAACGCGTGGGTGGCCCGCTCGCGGCGGATCAGCTCGGCGAGCTCCTCGCCGCCGTAGGTGCCCGGCGGGACGACCACCAGGGTGCCGCCCTTGCCGATGGCGAGCAGGAATTCCAGCATCGACGCGTCGAACGAGGGCGACGCGAAATGCAGTGCGCGCGAGGAGGAGTCGAGCGCGTACCGCTCGGCCTGCTCGACGGTGAAGTTGGCCAGGCCGGCGTGGCTGACCACGACGCCCTTGGGCACACCGGTGGAACCGGAGGTGTAGATGACGTAGGCCGGGTGCTCCGGGCGCAGCGGGCGCACCCGCTCGGCGGCGTCGATCGCGGTGTCCGCGAACGCGTTCGCTCCACCTCCCAGCGCTTGATCCAGGTCGTCCAGCACCAGCCACTCGACCGAGTCCGGCATGTCCGCGCGCACCGACGCCACGGTCAGGCCGACCGGCGAACCGGAGTCGGTGACCATGTGGGCGATGCGGTCGGCCGGGTAGCTCGGGTCCACCGGCACGAACGCCGCACCGGTCTTGGCCACCGCCCATTCGGCGAAGTAGGACTCGTCCGAACGCGGCACGGCGACGGCGACCAGATCCTCGGTGCCGATGCCGCGCTCGATGAGCAAGCGCGCCAAGCGGTTCGAGCGGGAATCCAGCTCGCCGTAGGACAGACTCCTGCCCTCGAACACCACCGCGGGCGCGGCGGGATCGATGGCGACGGCGTCGGCGATCAGCTCGGGCAGGGTGCGCGCCGGGACGGCGGGCAGGCCGAACCGGGCCACCAGATCGGCGCGCTCGCCGGAGTCCAGGATGTCGATCGCACCGACGCCGATCTCCGGGTTCGCGGCGACGGCCTCGAGCACCCGCACCCAGCGCTGCGCGAACCCGGCCGCGGTGGCCGCGTCGAACAGATCGGTGGCATAGGTCAGGGCCAAAGCCATGCCGGAGTCCTGCTCCGACAAGGTGAACTGCAGATCGAAGCGCGAGACGTTCTCGTCGAGGTCCAGCGTGGAGACCGTCAGACCCGGCAGTTCGATGCTGGCGCGGTCCAGGTTCTGGAAGGCCAGCATGACCTGGAACAGCGGGTTGCGGGCCTGCGAGCGCTCGGGCGCGAGCAGTTCCACCAGCCGCTCGAACGGCACATCGGCATTGCCGAAGGCGTCGAGGTCGGTGTGGCGGACGCGATCCAGCAGGTCGGTGAACGACTCGCCGGGCTCGATGCCGGTGCGCAGCACCAGCGTGTTGACGAACATGCCGACCAGGTCGTCGAGCGCGGCCTCACCGCGACCGGCGACCGGGGTGCCGACCGCGATGTCGTCGCCGCCGGACAGGCGGGCCAGCAGCACCGCGAGAGCGCTGTGCATGACCATGAACAGCGACGAACCACGCTGGCGGGCAACGTCTTCCAGCGCCGCGATCAGCTCGGGCGACAGCGTCCGCTGCAGGGTCGCGCCGCGGTGCGAGGCGATGGCCGGGCGCGGGCGGTCGGTGGGCAGGGCCAGCTCGTCCGGCACGCCGCCGAGCACGCGCTGCCAGTAGGCGACCTGGCGGGCCATGATCGAGGACGAATCCTCTTCCGAGCCCAGCACTTCGCGCTGCCACAGCGCGAAGTCGGCGTACTGCACGGCCAGCGGGGCCCAGCCGGGCACCGCGCCCTGGGTGCGCGCGGTGTAGGCGACCATGACGTCGCGGGCCAGCGGGGACATGGAGAAACCGTCACCGGCGATGTGGTGCACGACCACCACGAGCACGTGCTCGGTGGCGTCCTCGCCGCCGGCGCGGAACAGGCGGGCGCGCAGCGGAACCTGTTCGGCCACATTGAAGCCCAGTGTGGCGAACGCGGTCACCGTGGCAGTCAGATCCGCGGGCGCGACCGTGACCGGGCGCAGATCGAGGGCGATCTCCTCGGCCGGAACGACCACCTGCATGGGGGTGCCGCCGTGCTCGGGGTACTTGGTGCGCAGCGACTCGTGTCGGCGGACAACGTCGGCGACCGCGAGTTCCAGTGCGGCGGTGTCGAGTTCACCGGTGAGACGAATCGCCAGCGGCAGGTTGTAGGCCGCCGAATGAGTGTCGTACTGGTTGAGGAACCACATGCGCTGCTGCGCGAACGACAGCGGCACCAGCTCCGCTCCACCTCCCAGCGCTTCCGGAATCCGGGTGCGGGCAATCAGTTTGGCGCGCGAAGCGCCGTCGGCGTGCGACTCGATGCGGGCCGCCAGCGCCTCGACCGTGGTGGCCTCGAACAGGGTGCGCACCGCCACCGTGGTGTCCAGGGCCGCGCCGATGCGCGACACCACACGGGTGGCGATGAGCGAGTTGCCGCCCAGGTCGAAGAAGTCGTCGTCCAGACCGACCCGCTCCAGGCCGAGCACCTCGGCGAAGACGCCGGCGACCGTCTCCTGGGTCGGAGTCTCCGGGGCGCGGAAGGCGCGCGCCTGCGCGGCCGGGGCCGGCAGGGCACGGCGGTCCAGCTTGCCGTTGACGGTCAGCGGGATCCGCTCCAGCACCACGACGGCCGACGGGACCATGTAGGCGGGCAGCAGCTCGGCGGCGCCGTCGCGGACGGCGTCCACGGCGGGCGCGACACCGTCCTGCGGCACCACGTAGGCGACGATGCGCTGGTCGCCCGGCTGGTCCTCGCGCACGATGACCGCGGTCTGCGCGACCCCGGCCTGCGCCAGCACCGCCGACTCGATCTCACCGAGCTCGATGCGGAAGCCGCGGACCTTGACCTGGTCGTCGGCGCGGCCCAGGTATTCGAGTTCGCCGAAGCGGTTCCAGCGGGCCACGTCACCGGAGCGGTACAGGCGGGTGCCCGGCGCGCCGAAGGGGCTGGCCACGAAGCGGGCCGCGGACAGGTCCGGGCGGCCCAGGTACCCACGCGCCAATTGCGCACCGGCGACGTACATCTCACCCGCGACGCCGACCGGCACCGGGTGCAGGCGGTCGTCGAGGACGTACACGCGCAGACCGGCGATGGCCCGGCCGACCACCGAACCGGTGGCGGCGGCGATGGTGTCGGCGTCGAGCACCCGCACGGACACGTGGACCGTGGTCTCGGTGATGCCATACATGTTCACCAGGTACGGGGTGGAATCCCCGTGGCGGGCAACCCAATCCGACAGGCGGCGCAGCTCCAGCGCCTCACCGCCGAAGACGACGTAGCGCAGGGCCAGGTCCTGCTGGTCGCCGGCGGTGGCCGCGATGCGGTCGGCCTCGGCCAGCTGGTAGAACGCCGACGGCGTCTGGTTGAGGACCGTGACCTGCTCGCGGCGCAGCAGTTCCAGGAACTGCTCCGGGGAGCGCGACACGTAGTAGTCGACGACGACGAGCTTGCCGCCGTAGAGCAGCGGGCCCCACAGCTCCCACACCGAGAAGTCGAAGGCGTAGGAGTGGAACAGGGTCCACACGTCGTCGGGTCCGAAGCCGAACTCGCGATCGGTGTTCGCCATCAGGCGCACCACATTGCGGTGCGCGACTGCGACGCCCTTGGGGCGGCCGGTCGAACCGGAGGTGTAGATGACGTAGGCGACGTGGTCGGGGTTCAGCGCCGCACGGCGGTCGGCATCGGTGACGGGGCCGTCGGCCGCGTCCACGATGTTCCCGGCCTCCAGCGAGAAGCCGTCCAGGAGAACGGTGTTCAGCTCGGCCGGGAGCTCGACCTGCACGGTCGAGTCGGTGATCACGCTGGTGGGCTTCGCGTCCGAGAGCACGAAGGCGATGCGGTCGGCCGGGTAGGACGGATCGATCGGCACGTAACCCGCACCGGTCTTGATCACGGCCAGCAGCGCCACGACCAGGTCCGCGGAACGCGGCAGCAGCACCGCGACCAGCGACTCCGGACCCGCGCCCTCCCCGATCAGCCTGCGCGCCAGCACGTTCGCGCGGCGATCCAGCTCGAAGTAGGTGAGCTCCTCATCGCCGAACCGCACCGCGACCCGCTCCGGATGGGCGGCCACGGCCAGATCGAACAGGCCCGAGATGGTGGCCTCGGCGGCGGCGAACGGGCTCGCCAACGCCGCGAGGGGGTTGGACAGACGCTCAGCGGCCCCGCCCAGCGCGGCCAGGGCGGCGGCCTCGGGCGCGATGCCCGAAATGCCCTCGGCGACGGCGAGTTCGGCCTCGGCGACCGCGGCGCGCGCGGTCGCGGCCAGCTCGACGATGTCCTCGCCCGCGGAGACCCAGTACTCGGCCACGTCGTGGCGTTCGCCCTCGCCCAGCAGGTCGATATCGCCGATCAGGGCCGACGGGTCCTCGGCGACGGCGCGCAGGATGCGAACCAGGCGCTCGGCGAAGGCGATGACGGTCTCGGCGTCGAACAGATCGGTGGCGTAGTTCCAGGACAGCCCCAGTGAGCCGTCGGCGGGCTCGCTCACGGTGAGCTGCACGTCGAACTTGGCGGTGCCCGGATCGAATTCGACGACCTCGAGGGCCAGGTCCGGCAGCTCGACCGCGGCCGCGTCCTTGGCGCCGGCGGCCTCGAAGGTCAGCGCCACCTGGAACAGCGGGTGGTGCGCCTGCGAGCGGACCGGGCTGAGCACGTCCACCAGCCGCTCGAACGGCACGTCGGCGTGCGCGAAGGCGGCCAGGTCGGTGCGGCGCACCTGGGCGAGCAGATCGCGGAAGGCCGCGTCCGGCTTGACCTCGCTGCGCAGCACCAGGGTGTTGACGAACATGCCGACCACGTCGTCGAGGGCGCGTTCACCGCGGCCCGCGATCGGGATGCCGATGGCGATGTCGGTGGACCGCGACAGGCGCGCGGACCAGGCCGCGAGCGCCGCGTGGACCAGCATGAACAGGGTGACGTCGTGTTCGCGGGCCACGCCGGTGAGGGCGCGGTGCAGGTCTGCGTCGATCGAGAAGTCGTGCACGCCACCGGCATTGGTGGCGACCTCGGGCCGCGGCCGGTCGGCGGGCAGTTCCAGCTGCTCGGGCAGGTCGGCCAGCTGGGTGGTCCAGTAGGCGATCTGCTGGGCGGCGATGGACTCGGGATCGGTCTCCGCGCCGAGGATCTCACGCTGCCACAGCGTGTAGTCGGCGTACTGCACCGGCAGCGGCGACCAGGCCGGGGCCTCGCCGGTGGCGCGGGACAGGTAGGCGGCCACCACGTCACGCAGCAGCGGGCGCAGCGACGCGCCGTCGGCGCTGATGTGGTGCAGCACCAGCACGACCACATGCTCGGTCTCGCCGAGGCTCAGCACCGTGGCGCGGAACGGCAGTTCGCGGGTGACGTCGAAGAAGACGCTCGCCAGCTGAGTGATGCGCGCGGTCAGGTCGGCCGCGGTGACGGACTCGGTCCGCACCTCGAAGTCGATCTCGGACAGCGGCAGGACGCGCTGGAAGCCGTCGCCCTCGATCTCGGGGTAGACGGTGCGCAGCGACTCGTGCCGGGCCAGCACGTCGCCCAGGGCGGCGGTGAAGGCGGCCGGATCAATCGCGCCGGTGAGCTTCAGCGCCACCGGGATGTTGTTGACCGCGGTGCGGTTGTCGAAGCGGTTCAGGAACCACATGCGCTGCTGCGCCAGCGACAGCGGCACCAGCTCCGGACGCTCCTGTGCGACCAGGGCGGCCCGCGCGCCGGTGCCGACGCGCGATTCCAGCTGTGCCGCCAGCGAGGCCACGGTGGAGGCCTCGAACAGCGCGCGCAGCGGGATGTCGGCGTCCAGCGCCGCGGACAGGCGCGCGATCACCTGGGTGGCGATCAGCGAGTTGCCGCCCAGCTCGAAGAAGTCGTCGTCCAGGCCGACCCGGTCCAGGCCGAGCACGTCGGCGATGGTGCCGGCGACCGTCTGCTGCACCGGGGTGGCCGGGGCGCGGAAGGTCTTGGCGGCGAAGGTCGGCGCGGGCAGCTGCTTGCGGTCCAGCTTGCCGGAGGCGTTGAGCGGGAAGGCGTCCAGCACCATGAAGGCGGCCGGGACCATGTACGCCGGAAGCTGTTCGGACAGCACGTCCTTCACGGCGTCGACGTCGAGGTGGCCGTCGGCGGCGATCAGGTAGGCGACCAGCTGATCACCGGTGCGCTCGTCGTGGCGAACCACGACCACGGACTGCGCGATCGCGGGCAGCGCGGTGAGCGCGGATTCGATCTCGCCGAGCTCGATGCGCAGACCACGCAGCTTCACCTGGAAGTCGGTGCGGCCCAGGTACTCCAGCTCGCCGTGGCCGGTCCAGGTGACGAGGTCACCGGTGCGGTACATGCGCGCGCCGTCGCCGAACGGGTTGGCCACGAAGCGATCCGCGGTCAGATCCGGGCGCGCGACGTAGCCGGTGGCCAGCTGGTCACCCGCGAGATAGAGCTCACCCGCGACACCCACCGGAACCGGGTTCAGGCGCGAATCCAGCACGTACACCTGGGTGTTGAAGACCGGCGCACCGATCGGCACCGAGGTGATGTCGGCGTCGACGACCTCGTGGAAGGTCACGTCGACCGCGGCCTCGGTGGGGCCGTACAGGTTGTGCAGACGGGCGCCGGTCAGCTGCCGCAGCTTCTGCGCGGTCGGCGCGGGCAGGCCCTCACCGGAGGCGAAGACATTGGTCAGGCTGACGCAGTCGGCCGCGGCCGGCTCGGCCACGAACACCGCGAGCATGGACGGCACGAAGTGGGTGACCGTGACGCCCTCGCGGACGATGATCTCGGCCAGGTAGGCCGGGTCGCGGTGGCCGTCGGGTTTGGCGACCACCAGACGCGCGCCGACCTGCAAGGGCCAGAAGAACTCCCACACCGACACGTCGAAGGTGGCCGGGGTCTTCTGCAGCACCACGTCGTAGGCGGCCAGCCCGTACTGGGCGTGCATCCACACCAGGCGGTTGACGATGGCCGCGTGGCTCACGGCCACACCCTTGGGGCGGCCGGTGGAACCGGACGTGAAGATCACGTAGGCGGTATTGCCCGGGCGCAGCGGCGAGCGGCGCTCGGCATCGGTGACCGGGCCGCCGTCGAAGGCCGACAGATCCAGCTCGTCGATCCGAACCTGGCGCGCCTCAACGCCTTCCAGGTCGTCACCCGAGGTGAGCACGCAGACCGGCTGCGCGGTCTCGAGGATGTACTGGGTGCGCTCGGCCGGGTGATCCGGGTCCAGCGGCACGTACGCGCCACCGGCGACGGCCACGGCGTACATGCCCGCGACCAGGTCGATGGAGCGGCGCATGCCCAGCGCGACGAAGGATTCCGGTCCGACGCCCTCGGCGATCAGCCAGCGCGCCAGCTTGCGCACGCGGGCCGCGAACTCGGCATAGGACAGACTCGTCCCCTCGAACGTGACAGCCGTCGCGTCCGGGGTCAGCGCGACCTGCGCCTCGAACAGCGACACCAGCGTCGCCGCCGCGCCCTCTTCGATCTCCGGCAGCGCGGTGTCCAGCTCGAACGCGGTCTCGTTCCAGCCGACCAGCAGCTGACGACGCTCGGTCTCGGTCAGCAGCTCGACTTCGCCGACCAGCTGGGTTGGGTCCGTGGCCACGGCGGTGAGCACGGCGACGAAGCGCTGCGCGAACACGCCCGCGTACCGCGCGTCGAAAAGGTCTGTGGCGTAGACGAGTTCGGCGTCCATGGCGGCGGAGTCCAATTCGCGGCCCGCCGCGGCACCGTCGACGACCTCGCTCAGGGTCATCTGCAGATCGAACTTGGCCGACTGCTGATCGATGGCCAGCTCGGCGACGCTCAGGCCCGGTAGCTCCAGCGAGGCACGCCCCAGGTTCTGGAACGACAGCATGACCTGGAACAGCGGGTGCCGCGCCTGCGAGCGGGCCGGGTTGAGCACCTCGACCAGGCGCTCGAACGGCACGTCCGCGTGGGCGAAGGCCTGCAGATCGCGCTCGCGCACGGTCTTCAGCAGGTCGGTGAAGCTCGCGCCGGTGTCCACCGGGGCGCGCAGCACCAGGGTGTTGACGAACATGCCGACCAGGTCGTCGAGCGCCTGCTCGCCACGGCCCGCGACCGGGATGCCGACCGCGATGTCGTCGGTGCCGCTCAGGCGGGCCAGCAGCGCGGCGAAGGCGCTGTGCACCACCATGAACAGGGTCGTGCCATGGGCCTGCGCCACCCGGTTCAGCCCGGCGATGAGCTCGCCCGGCACCTGGAACCGGTGGGTGCCCGCGTCGTAGGAGGCGACGGCCGGGCGCGGCGTGGTGGACAGGCGCAGCTCGTCCGGCAGGCCGGACAGGGTGTCGCGCCAGTAGTCGAGCTGCTCGGTGATGAGCGAGCGCGGGTCCTCTTCCGAACCCAGGGTCTCGCGCTGCCACAGCGCGTAATCCGCGTACTGCACCGGCAATTCGGTCCACCCCGGGGTCTCGCCCTGGCTGCGCGCGATGTAGGCCGTCATCAGGTCGCGGACCAGCGGCGTCATGGAGAAGCCGTCGGCGGCGATGTGGTGGGCCACCAGGACCAGCACGTGCTCGTCGGCCGCGAGGCGGTAGGCGCGTAGGCGCACGGCGGTCTCGGTGGTGACGTCGAAGCCGCGCGCGGCGAAGTCGTAGACCGCGGCGAACAATTCGCCCTCGGTCACGTCCAGCACGTCCAGCTCCGGAATGGCGCGGCCGGTGGGCAGCACCTTCTGGTAGGCGACGCCCTCGTGCGACGGGTACAGGGTGCGCAGCGACTCGTGGCGCGCCATCACGTCGGCGATCGCGCCGCGCATGGCGTCGAGATCCAGTGCGCCGGTGAGCCGTACGGCCGCCGGGATGTTGTTCGCGGCCGATTCGGGATCGAACCGGTTGAGGAACCACATGCGCTGCTGCGCGAGCGACAGCGGCGGGTACTCGGGCCGGGTGCGGACCGTGAGCGCCTGGCGCACACCGGTTCCCGCGTGCGACTCCACCCGCGCGGCCAGCGCGGCCACGGTCGGGGCCTCGAACAGCACGCGCACGCCGATCTCGGCGTTCAGCGCGGCCGCCAGGCGGGCCACCACCTGGGTGGCGACCAGCGAGTTGCCGCCCAGCTCGAAGAAGTCGTCGTCCACGCCGACGCGCTCGGCGCCGAGCAGGTCGGCGAAGATCTGCGCGATGATCTCCTCGATCGGGGTCGAGGGGGCGCGGAAACGCTTGGCCTCGAACACCGGCGCGGGCAGGGCCTTGCGGTCCAGCTTGCCGGAGGCGTTGACCGGGAAGGCGTCCAGCACCACGAGCGCGGCCGGAACCATATAGGCGGGCAGCGAGGCGCTCAGCGCGGCCTTCACGCCGTCGACGTCGACCACGGCGTGAGGCTCGCGGACCACGTAACCCACCAGCTGGTCGCCCGCGTGCGCGTCGGTGCGGACCACCACGACGGACTGGGCGATGGTCGGCTGCGCCAGCAGCGCCGCCTCGATCTCGCCCAGCTCGATGCGCAGACCGCGCAGCTTCACCTGGAAGTCGGTGCGGCCCAGGTAGTTCAGTTCACCCTCGGCGGTCCAGGAGACCAGGTCGCCGGTGCGGTACATACGGTCGCCGGAGACGAACGGGTTGGCCACGAAGCGGTCCGCGGACAGGTCCGGGCGGCCCAGGTAACCCCGCGCGAGCTGATCGCCCGCGAGATAGAGCTCACCCGCGACACCCGGCGCGACCGGGTGCAGGCGGGCGTCGAGGACGTAGGTCTCGGTGTTCCACACCGGGCGGCCGATCGGCACGAAGACGGTGTCGGCGTCCACGACCTCGTGGTAGGTGACGTCGACGGCGGCTTCGGTCGGGCCGTACAGGTTGTGCAGACGCGCGCCGGTCAGCTCGCGCAGCTTCTGCGCGGTCGGCGCGGGCAGCGCCTCACCGGAGGCGAACACCTGCCGCAGGCTGTGGCCAATTTGCCCCTCCGCTTCGCTCCGGGGCGGGTTCGCGGCGCTGGAGGTCTCGTTCTTCCCTCCGCTTCGCTCCCCCGCTCCACTCAGTCCAGAACGCGACGCGCCGCGAACCTCGGAGGATTGAGCATCCAGCGCGGAAACGAAGACAGAGAGCATGGACGGCACGAAGTGAGCCGTGGTGATGCCGGTCTCGGCGATCACCTGGGCCAGGTACACCGGATCGCGGTGGCCGTCGGGCTTGGCGACCACCAGGCGCGCACCGGTCTGCAAGGGCCAGAAGAACTCCCACACCGACACGTCGAAGGTGGCCGGGGTCTTCTGCAGCACGGCGTCGGTGGCGTCGATCGGGTACTCGTGCTGCATCCACAGCAGGCGGTTCACGATCGCGCCGTGCTCGACGGCCACGCCCTTGGGGCGGCCGGTCGAACCGGACGTGAAGATCACGTAGGCGGTGTGCTCGGGCCGGATCGCCTGTCCCCGTTCGGCATCCGTGATCGGAGCGTCGGAGTAGGCGTCCAGGTTCAGCGTGTCGACTTCCAGCACCGGCACATTGCGGCCGGTCACGAAGTCGTCGCGGCCGGTGGTCAGGATGGCGACCGGGCGCGCGGTGTCGAGCACGTAGTCGATGCGCTCCATCGGCTGGTCCGGGTCCAGCGGCACGTACGCGCCACCGGCCTCCAGCACGGCGTACATGGCCACGACCAGATCCAGCGAACGCCGGATCGCCAGGGCCACCGGCGATTCCGCGGTGACGCCCTGCGCGATGAGCTTGCGGGCCAGCTTGTGCACCCGCGCCGCGAACTCGGCGTAGGACAGAACTGTCCCCTCGAATTCCACGGCAGGCGCATCGGGGCTGATCAGAGCCTGCGCTTCGAACAGCGAGACCAGCGTGGCGGCCTCGCCTGCGGGCAGGGCGGGCAGCACCGAGGCCAGATTGAACGCGGTGTCGTTCCAGCCGTCGAGCACCTGGTCGCGCTCACCGGTGACCAGCACGTCGATATCGCCGAGCGGGCGGTCCGGGTCCGCGATCACGGCGGCCAGGATCAGGTCCAGTCGCCGCGCGAACGCCTCGATGGTCGACTCGTCGAACAGGTCCAGCGCGTACGAGATCTCGGCCGACATGCCGGCGTGCTCGCCGTGGTCATCCTGCGCCTCCTGCAGGGTCAGCTGCAGGTCGAACTTGGCCAGGCGGGCGTCGTAGTCGATGCCGTTGACCGAGAGGCCGGGCAGTTCCAGGCTGGCCTGCCGGGTGTTCTGGAAGGTCAGCATGACCTGGAACAGCGGGTGGCGGGCCTGCGAACGGGCCGGGTTGATGACCTCGACCAGGCGCTCGAACGGCACGTCCGCGTGCGCGAAGGCGTGCAGGTCGGTGTCGCGGGACCGGGCCAGCAGGTCGGCGAAGGTCTCCGAGCCGTCCACCTCGGTGCGCAGCACCAGGGTGTTGACGAACATGCCGATCAGGTCGTCGAGCGCGGCCTCACCGCGGCCGTGCACCGGGGTGCCGATCGCGATGTCGGAGGTGCCCGACAGGCGGGCCAGCAGCACCGCCAGCGCCGAGTGCATGACCATGAACAGCGAGGCGTTGTGCCGGCGGCCCAGATCCACCAGCGCCTGCTGGGTTTCGGCGGAGATGGCGAACGGGTAGGTGCCGCCCTGGTAGCTGGCCACGGCCGGACGCTGCCGGTCGGAGGGCAGCACCAGTTCGTCGGGCAGGTCGGCCAGGGCCTCGGTCCAGTAGCGGATCTGCTTGGAGATCAGCGCGTCCGGATCGTCCTCGGAGCCGAGCACCTCGCGCTGCCACAGCGCGTAATCGGCGTACTGCACCGGCAGTTCCGCCCAGGCCGGGGCCTCCCACGAGGTGCGGGCCGCGTAGGCCACCATCACGTCGCGGGCCAGCGGGCCCATGGACCAGCCGTCGGCGCTGATGTGGTGGACCACCATGCCGAGGATGTACTCGGTGTCGCTGATCTCGAAAAGCGCCGCGTGCAACGGCACTTCGCCGGTGACGTCGAAGGCCATGGTGGCCAGCTCGACCAGGTGGTCGATCAGGTTGGACTCGGTGACCGGCACCGGGGTCAGGTCCGGCACGATCTGCGCGGCGTCCAGCACCCGCTGCACCGGGCCGTGCGCGGTCTCCGGGAAGACCGTGCGCAGCGACTCGTGGCGGTCGATGACGTCGATGACCGCGACCTGCAGCGCCGCGATGTCCAGCTCACCGGAGAGCCGGATGGCGACCGGGATGTTGTTGACCGCCGAGGCGGTGTCGAAGCGGTTGAGGAACCACATGCGCTGCTGCGCGAGGGAGAGCGGAACCTCGTTCGGCCGCTCGCGGGCGACCAGCGCCTTGCGGCCGCCGTCGCCGACATGCGATTCCACCCGGGCCGCGAGGGCCTCCACGGTGGCCGCCTCGAACAGCATGCGCACCGGCACGCGGGTATCGAGGGCGGTGCCCAGGCGGGTCGCCACCTGGGTCGCGATCAGCGAGTTGCCGCCCAGCTCGAAGAAGTCGTCGTCGACGCCGACGCGGGCGATGCCCAGCACCTCGCCGAAGATCTGGGCGATGATCTCCTCGATCGGCGTTGTCGGAGCGCGGAATTCGCGCACCTCGAACCGCGGCGTCGGCAGCGCCTTGCGATCCAGCTTGCCGGAGGCGTTGAGCGGGAACGCGTCCAGCACCATGATCGAGCCCGGCACCATGTACGCGGGCAGGGTGCGCTGCAACGAGGTCTTGACCCCGTCCAGGTCCACCGGGCCGCCGGCCACGATGTAGGCGACCAGCTGATCGCCGGCCACGGTGTCGATGACCAGCACCACGGCCTGCTGCACCTTGGGGTGGTCCAGCAGCGCGGACTCGATCTCGCCGAGCTCGATGCGCTGACCGCGGAACTTCACCTGGAAGTCGGTGCGGCCGATGTAGTCGATGACGCCCGGGTCGTTCTGGTTCCAGCGCACCAGGTCACCGGTGCGGTAGAGCCGCGAACCCGGCTCGCCGTAGGGGTTGGCGACGAAACGCTCGGCCGACAGGTCCGGGCGGCCGAAGTAGCCGCGCGCCACCTGCACACCGCCGAGGTACAGCTCACCCGGGACGCCCGCGGGCACCGGGCGCAGGCCCTCGTCGAGCACATAGGTCTGCGCGTTCCACACCGGGCGGCCGATCGGCACCGAGGTGACCACCGGCGCGTCGATGGCGGCGGCGGTGGCGTGCACGGTGAACTCGGTCGGGCCGTACAGGTTGTGCACGGCCGCGGTGGAGAAGCGGCGGAACGCGGTCACGGTGGCCGGCGGCAGCGCCTCACCGGCGACCAGCACCGCACGCAGGGACAGGCATTCGGACGCCGAGGCCGTGGAGGCGAACACGCTCAGCATGGACGGCACGAACGAGGTCATGGTGACCCGGTGGCGTCCGATGACCTCCGAGAGGTACATCGGGTCGCGGTGGCCGTCCGGCGCGGCGATGACCTGCTGCGCGCCGACCGCCAGCGAACCGAACAGCTCCCACACCGACACGTCGAAGGTGACCGGCGTCTTCTGCAGGATCACATCGGTGTCGTCGATGCCGTATTCGGCGGTGATCCAGGCGATCTGGTTCAGCACCGCGGCGTGCGGGATGGACACGCCCTTGGGGCGGCCGGTCGAGCCGGAGGTGAACAGCACGTAGGCGGCATTGTCCGGACGCAGCGGCGCGAGCCGGTCCGCGTCGGTCAGCGGGGCGTCGCCGTACTCGTCCAGGTCCAGCGAATCCAGCTGCAGCACCGGGCAATCCGAGGATTCCACGGCGTCGTCGACGGTGGTGAGCAGCACCACCGGCTCGGCGGTGCGCAGCACGTAGTCGGTGCGCTCGGCCGGGTGGTCCGGATCGATCGGCACGTAGCCGCCGCCCGCGGTGAGGGTGGCGTAGATGGCGACCAGCATGTCCACCGAGCGGCGGATGCCCACCGCCACCAGGGATTCCGGGCCGACGCCAGTGTCGACGAGCTTGCGCGCCAGGCGGTTCACCCGGGCCGAGAACTCGGCGTAGGTCAGCTCCTCGGCGGGGCCGAACATGCTGCCGCTGCGCTCGCCCGGATCGAAGATCAGGGCGGTGGCGTCCGGGCGGATGCGGACCTGCCGCTCGAACAAATCCAGAACGGTTGCCGCGCCGCGCAGTTCGCGGGCGGTGTGGTTCCAGGCGTGCAGGACGGTCTCGCGCTCACCGGCGTCGAGGACGTCGATATCGCGGACCACGGTGTCCGGGGCGGCCACGGCGGTCTCGAGCACACGCAGGTAGCGCTGCCCGAACTCGGCGACGGTCGACGCGTCGAACAGGTCGGTGGCGTAGGACAGGATCACCGACAGCCCGGCGGTCTCGCCGCCCAGGCCGCGCTGCTCGGTCAGGGTCCACTGCAGGTCGAACTTGGCGATGTCGACCTCGAGCTCGTCCGCGGAGACGGTTAGGCCGGGCAGCTCCATGGAGCCGTGCGACATCTCCTGGAACGACAGCATGACCTGGAACAGCGGGTGCCGGGCCTGCGAACGGGTCGGGTTGAGCACCTCGACCAGTCGCTCGAACGGGACATCGGTATTGGCGAAGGCCGCCAGGTCGGTCTCCCGGGTGCGGGCCAGGAAATCGGTGAAGCGTTCCGCCCCATCCACTTCCGAGCGCAGCACCAGGGTGTTGACGAACATGCCGATCAGGTCGTCGAGCGCCTGCTCACCGCGACCGGCGACCGGGGTGCCGATGGCGATGTCGCTGGTGCCCGACAGGCGCGCCAGCAGCACGGCCAGCGCGCTGTGCATGACCATGAACAGCGAGACGCCCTGGGCGCGAGCCAATCCCGCGAGCCGGACGTGCAGCTCGGCCGGGACCTCGAAGGTGACGCGGGAGCCGTGGAAGCTCTGCACCGGCGGCCGCGGGCGATCCGCGGGCAGGTCCAGCTGATCCGGCAGCCCGGCCAGGGCCGTGCGCCAGTAGTCGTTCTGGCGCGCGGCCATGGAGTCGGCGTCGGATTCCGAGCCGAGCACCTCGCGCTGCCACAGGCTGAAGTCCTGGTACTGCACCGGCAGCGGCGCCCACGCGGGCTCCTGACCGGCGACCCGGGCCAGGTAGGCGGCGGTCATGTCGCGCGAGAGCGGACCGAACGAGAAACCGTCGGCTGCGATGTGATGCACCACGAACGCGACCGCGAGATCCAGCTCGCTGTCGTCGGCGACGGCATGGCGGCCGGTCTCGGCCCCGGCGGCGACCCGGTACACGCGCACCCGGATCGGCAGCTGGGTGGAGACGTCGAAGCCCGCGGACGCGAACTGCGCCAGCGCGGAGCGCAATTCGGCCTCGGCGAGGTCGTGCACCTCGATGCCGAGATCCACCTCGTCCATGGGCAGCACCTGCTGGAAGCCGCCGTCCCCGGACTCCGGGAAGATGGTGCGCAGCGACTCCTGGCGCGCCACCACGTCGGTCAGCGCCAGCTGCAGCGCCTCGATGTCGACCTGTCCGCGCAACCGCACCACGAACGGCAGGTTGTAGGTCGGGACGTTCGGGTCGAACTGGTTGAGGAACCACATGCGCTGCTGCGCCAGCGACAGCGGCACTCGTTCCGGACGCGGCTGCGCCACCAGCGGCGGCCGCGAGACATCCGCGGGCCCAGCGGCTTCCACGCGCGCGGCCAGCCCGGCCACGGTCGGGGTCTCGAACAGCGCGCGCACACCCAGGCGGGTGCTGAACGCGGCCGAGATACGGGCCACCACCTGGGTGGCGACCAGCGAGTTGCCGCCCAGATCGAAGAAGTTGTCGTCCACGCCGACCCGGTCGTGACCGAGCACGTCGGCGAACACGCCCGCCACGATCTCCTCGGCGGCGGTGCGCGGGGCGCGGTATCCGGCGGCGTCGGCGCTGAACACCGGCTCCGGCAGGCCCTTGCGGTCCAGCTTGCCGGAGGTGTTGAGCGGGAACGCCTCCAGCACCATGATCGAGGCCGGGACCATGTAGGTCGGCAGCTTCTCGGCGGCGAAGCGGGTCAGCTCGGCCGGGTCGATGCTCTGGCCCGGGACCGGCACCACGTAGGCGACCAGCTGCTGACCGGTGGCGGTGTCCATCACCAGCACGGCGGCCTGACTGACCGACGGGTGGGCCAGCAGGTCGGTCTCGATCTCGCCGAGCTCGATGCGCTGACCGCGGAACTTCACCTGGAAGTCGGTGCGGCCGATGTACTCCAGCGCACCGGAACCACTCCAGCGCACCAGGTCACCGGTGCGGTACATGCGTTCGCCGGTCAGCGACAACGGATTCGCGACGAAGCGGTCCGAGGTCAGGTCCGGGCGGCCCTTGTAGCCGCGCGCCAGCTGGCGGCCCGCCAGATAGAGCTCACCCGCGGCACCGATGGCGGCCGGCCGCAGATGCGAATCCAGAACGTAGACTTCGACATTCCACTCGGGCACACCGATCGGCACCGTGACGGTGTCGGCGGCGGTGTTCTCCCAGTAGGTGACCGAGACCGCGGCCTCGGTGGGGCCGTACAGGTTGTGCAGGCCGGCCGAGGTGATCTCGCGGAAGCCCGCGCCGGTCTCCGGCGGCAGCGCCTCGCCGATCACGAAGACGTACTTCAGCGTGGCGCACTGGGCGCGGGTGGCGTGCGCGACGAACACCGTCAGCATGGACGGCACGAAGTCGGTGACCGTGACGCCGTGGCGCTCGATCATCTCCGCCACGTACAGCGGATCGCGGTGACCGTCCGGGGTGGCCACGATCAGCTTCGCGCCGACCAGCAGCGGCATGAAGTAGCCCCACAGCGACACGTCGAAGGTGGTGGCCGTCTTCTGCAGGTACACATCGTCTTCGGTCATCGGATACTCGTCGAGCATCCACAGTTCCTGGTTGACGATGGCGTGGTGGGTGACCGCGACGCCCTTGGGGCGGCCGGTCGAACCCGAGGTGTAGATGACGTAGGCGGTGTTGTCCGGGCGCAGCGGCGCGCGGCGGTCCGCGTCGGTCACCGGCTCGGCGGAGAACCCGGAGACATCGAGGGTGTCGATCTCCAAGCGCCGCACCGACTCCGGCAGCTCGAGCTCGTCGCGGGCGGTGGTCAGCACGCAGACCGGTGCCGCGGACTCCAGGATGTAGGCCGTGCGGTCGGCCGGATGATCGGGGTCGATCGGCACGTACGCGCCACCGGCGCGCAGCACCGCGTGCATGCCCACGACCAGTTCCAGCGAACGCCGCATGCCCAGGGCCACCAGCGATTCCGGGCCGACGCCGTCCTCGATCAGGAAGCGGGCCAGGCGGTTGACCCGCTCACCGAACTCGGCGTAGGTGAGCTGCTCGCCCTCGAACTCGACGGCCACATGGTCCGGGGTCAGCGGAATCTGCTTGTCCAGCAACGCCGGCAGCGTGGTGACCGGCACCTCGTGCGCGGCGGAGTTCCACTCCACCAGGGTGCGGGTGCGCTCGGCCGCGGTGGTGATGGGCAGGCCCCAGACCGGCTGCTCCGCCTCGGCCGCCAGGAAGCGGTCGAAGAACTCCAGGAAACGCGCGTGGTGACTGCGGGTCTCCTGGTCGGAGTACAGGTTCGGGTTGGTCTCGAAGTCGATGTGGTTCCGGGTGCCCTTCACCGACTGGTAGAAGTTGACGCCCAGGTCCTCGATGGAACCGGTGGACAGCACGCTGTACTCACCGGTGATGTCGCCGAGCACGACCTCGTTGTGGAACAACATGATGTTGACCCACGGGCCGAAGAACTGCGACCCGACCTCGCCACCGGAGAAATCGCCGGAGGCGGAGCCCGATTCACGGCTCGCCGTGGCGTCGCGCTTGATGTCCTCGGCGCGGTAGCGCTGGTGACGCAGGGCGCCCGAGACGGCCACCGTCACCTGCGCGAGCAGATCGGTCACCGTCGAGTCGTGGCCTACCTTCAGGCGCAGCGGCACGATGTTCGAGGCCGCGCCACCGGAGCGGCGCATGATCGCGGTGGTGCGCGCGGTCACCGGGAGGCTGAGGACGACGTCCTGACTGCCGGTCCACTGCGCGAGGTAGGCGGCGAAACCGGCGATGAGCAGACCCGCGGGCGAGGACTCGTGGCGGGCCACGGCCTGGTCCAGCAGCGAGGTCTGGCTCTCGGTGAGCGCGGCCGTGGCGATCCGGTTGATCGCCGCCGGCGGCGCGGAACGTCCGGCCAGGCTGGTGCCGTCCTCGACACCGGCGATCCGCTCGGCCCAGTACTCCTTGTCGGACTTGAAGCGGCTCGAGTCGCGGTAGGCGAACTCCTGCTCGACCAGGGTGGGCAGGTCGGTCAGCTTGTGCGGCGGAGGCTCGACGCCATTGACGAACGCGGTGTAGACCTCGGCGACCCGGGTCATGTAGGTCACCGCGCCGAGACCGTCCAGCACGATGTGGTGGATGCGCGCATACCAGTAGTAATGGCCGTCGGCCAGTTTCAGCATGCAGGTGCGGATGAGGCGGTCGCGGGTGAGTTCCAGGGGCGCGCTGTAGTCGGCGCGCATCCAGGCGTGGGCGGCGGCGGCCGGATCGGCCTCGGCGCTCAGATCGACGTGGTAGATGGTGCGGTCCAGCGAGTGGTCCACCATCTGCATGGGCTCGCCGTCACGCTCGACGATGCGCAGGAACCCGGAACCGAACTCCTCCGAGCCGCGCACCATGGCGGCCTCGAGCAGCGCCATGTCGAGTTCCCCGCGCAGCTCGACGAACTGGGCGATATTGATCGGAACCTGCGGGTCCAGGTGCTGGGCATACCAGATGCCGAGCTGCGCCGGCGACAGCGGGAAAAGTTCGCCCGACCCCGGTGCGATTTCGCTGCCAGCTTCGCCGATGCCGCCGAAATCCAGCCGGTCCAACCCAAACCTCGCTTCCGGAACACCACGACCGCAGCGTTCCCCGCCGAAAAACCCGAACAGGACGCCATCGCTGCGGTCAGCGTGACGTCCGGCGTTCGGGGCTTACTTCACCGTCTTGTTTTTGTTGTCGAGACTCCCTGGGAGGTATCCCCCCAGCTGGCCGATCTTGTTACATGGGCGCGACCACACCCACCGGCCAACGCCGGGTCACAGTCGTGATTCTGGTGACGGACACTCGGTCCAATCTACCGGCAGCGCGCAAGCGGGAATCCGAAAGGGCCATAGCCGTCGGCTATCTTCCCATTTCACTGTTTCAGCCAGTGATATGCGACCTATCGCGACCAGGGTCGTACAGGTGAGACTGCGCGCAATCGATACTTTCGGCCAGTGCCCGGCCCACCAGAATGACCGCGGCCTGCCGCAGCCCGGCCGCCTCCACGCGGTCCGCGATGTCGGCCAAGGTTCCACGGAGAACCTGCTGCTCGGGCTGGGTCGCCCGGTACACCACGGCCACCGGGCAGGCACTGCCGTAGTCGGCGGTCAGCTCCTGTGCGAGGGCGCGGATCCGGGTGATGGCCAGGTGCAGCACCAGCGTGGCCCGGGTGCGGGCGAAATTGGCCAGCGCCTCCGAATCGGGCATAGCCGTCGAGCGCGCGTGTGTCCGAGTCAACACCACCGACTGCACCTGTTCGGGCACAGTCAGTTCCGCCCCGAGCAGGGCCGCGGCGGCGGCGTACGCGGGCACCCCGGGCGTCACGTCCCACGGAATCCCCAGCGCATCCAGTCGCCGCTTCTGTTCGGTGAGGGCCGAATATATGGAGGGATCGCCCGAGCACAGCCGCGCGACCTCCTTGCCCTCGGCGTGCGCCCGCGCGCAATGCGCCACGATCTCGTCCAGATCCAGCTTCTGGGTATCGATCAACTCGGCGTCGGGCGCGCAGTACGCCAGCACTTCCGGGTCCAGATACGTCCCCGCGTACAGGCACACCGGGGATCGGCGCAGCAGTTCGACCGCGCGCACGGTCAGCAGATCCGCCGCCCCGGGCCCGGCCCCGATGAAGTGCACTGTCATCGGGCGAGTCTCGCACACCCGCTCAGGCGAACCGTCCGACCGCCACCAGCACCGCCACCACGAACAGCACCACGTCCTCGAACACGGTCCGCAGAGTGATCAGCCGCTGACCTCGAACTCGACCAGAACCTTCGTCGGGAAGAGCCGGACGACGAGCTCCCCGGGGACGCCGTTGCGCTTCCCGAACTCCTCGGCCCGGTCCGCGCCCATATAGCGGGCGGCGATGTCGGTGGCCGTGCGGATCAGCTCGTCCTGATCCTCCGAGACCTCGGTCACGCCCTGCACCTGGACGAAGGAGTACGGGGGCGCGGCCACATCCACGCAGAGGGTGACGCGGCCGTCGCGCAGGATCGACCGGCCCTTGGCGGTGTCCTTGCCGGTATTGAAGACGATGTGGTCGTCCTCGACGATGAACCAGATCGGGGCGACCAGGGGCCGGCCGTCGGCGGCCACGAAGGCCAGCTTGCCGGTGCGGGTGCCCTCGGTGAGGAAATCGCGGACGCGCTGATCGGACAGTGAGGCCATGGGCGACACGCTACGACCTCAGATGGCTCCGCGCTCTCGAGCCCTGGCCACGGCGGAGGTTCGGGATTTCACGCCGAGCTTCGAATAGATGTGGACCAGGTGGGATTTGACGGTGGTCTCGGAGAGGAAGAGGCGCTTGCCGATCTCGCGGTTGGAGTGGCCGTCGGCGACCAGGCGCAGGACTTCGATCTCGCGGGGGCTCAGGGTGGTGTCGGGTTTGCGGACCCGGGTCATGAGGCGGGAGGCGACCGACGGGGAGAGGACGCTCTCGCCTTCGGCGGCGGAGCGGACGGCGGCGAGGAGTTCGGCCGGCGGGGTGTCCTTGAGGATGTAGCCGACGGCGCCCGCCTCGATGGCGCCGAGGATGTCGGCGTCGGTGTCGTAGTTGGTGACCACCAGGACGTTCGGCGGGTTCGGGAGGCCACGCAGGGCGGCGGTGGCGTCGGCGCCGGACTTGCCGGGACCGAAGCGGAGGTCCATCAGGACCAGGTCGACCTCGGTCGTTGAGCAGAAGGCCACCGAATCCTCGGCGGTGGCGACCTCCCCCACGACTTCGATGTCGTCGGAATCGGTTTCGGCGACGCTGGAGTCGAGGAGGGCGCGCAGGCCCGCGCGGACGATGGCGTGGTCGTCGGCGAGGAGGATGCGGATCATTGGTCCTCCAGGGGGAAGTAGACGGTGACCGCGGTGTGGCCGGGTTCGGATTCGACATCCATGGTGCCGCCCTGCTGCTCCACCCGATTGCGCATGGCGTTCAAACCGAAGCTGCCCGACGGGGATTCGGCCAGCACGGCCGGATCGATGCCCACCCCGTCGTCGACCACGTCGAGGTGGACGGCGTCATCGCCGTAGGTGAGGGTCACCCGCATGCGTTGAGCCTGCGCGTGCCGCACCACATTCGACACCGCGCCCTGCGCGATGCGGACCAGCGCGGCCTCGATCGGCATGGGCAGCGCCTGCGGATCGCCCTCGACGAGAACCTCCGCGTCCAGTCCGGGCGCGGCGGCCCGCTCCGCGATCCGGGTGAGCGCGCCCGCGAGGGACTGGCCCTCCAGCGCGGCCGGCGTGAGTTCGGCGATGAGATGGCGGGTTTCGACGAGACTGTCGGCGGCGGTCTCCCGGGCCAGCCGAATCCGTTCCAGCGCCGGATGATCGGGGGCGGCCCGCTCGACGGCGTGCAGCAGCAGCTGAATACTGCTGAGCCCCTGCGCGACGGTGTCGTGGATCTCCTGCGCCAGCCGCTCGCGTTCGGCCATCTTGCCCGCGGTGCGTTCCTGTTCGGCGAGAGTCTCTCGGGTGGCGAGCAATTCGTCGATCAGCCGCTGCCGTTCCGCGGCCTCCCGGAACAGCGCCTCGTAGCCGAGCCCGATGGCGACCGCGACCAGCGCGCCCAGCAGCGGGCCGATCACACCGGCGACCGTCCAGCCGCGGTGCGCGGCGAACCCGACGACGGCGACCACGGTCGCGGCGATCACCGCCAGCACGCCCCAATAGCGCGGCAGCAGATGCAGATAGAGGAAGAAGAGGCCGAAGACCAGGTAGACGGCCAGCGGGGCGACGAGCACCAGGGCCAGCCAGAGCAGGGTCAGCGCACCGAGCCAGATCCGCGCTCCCACCAGGTTCCGGCGGAACCGTCCCCCGGTGAAGTAGACGCCGAGGAAGACCCCGGCCAGCACGACCACCAGCACCTGGTGGGCCCCGGAGACGACCTCCTGCACCGCCACCACCACGGTCAACGCCACGACCAGCACGTGCAGCCCGAGCTGCAGTGCGGAGAAGACGGGAGTCAGGGGGGACCGGTGCACGCGACCAGCTTATGCCGGGCAATTACCCCGGCATCCATCGAAAGTAGGAAACGCCGCCGTGCCGTTGGCGGACCGGGATTCGTTCCGCGGCGCGATGGCGGGACGGGCTTTCCCGGCGAGGGTGTAAGTATGTTCGTCGCATTCAGAGATCTGCGGGCGGCCCGCGGCCGCTTCCTCCTGATTACCCTGGTGGTCACGCTGGTCGCGCTGCTGGTCAGTTTTCTCAGCGGTCTCACGGCCGGTCTGGCGCACCAGAACATCTCCGCCATCGAATCGCTGAGGACCGACACCGTCGTCTTCTCCGACACCGGCTCCTCCCCCTCCTTCGACGCCTCCACGCTGAGCACCGAACAGGTACAGACCTGGGAGCGCGCGGGCGGCACCGTCGACCCGATCGGCATCAGCCGCACCCGCGCCACCGTCAACGGGGCGTCCCCCACCCAGGTGGCCCTGTTCGGCGTGCAGGGCACCCCCTTCGGCAAGCGCACAGCTACCGAACCGGGCACGGTGATCCTGTCCAAGGCGGCCGCGAAGAACCTCGAAGCCAAGACCGGTGACACGGTCGAGCTGGGCTCGGCGCGCTACAACGTCGCGGGCGTGACCGACGACGACTGGTACGCGCACACCCCGGTGGTGTGGATGACGCTGTCGGACTGGCAGGCGCTGAACCCGCATTCGGGCGCGGCCACCATCCTCGCGGTCTCGGGGGTGAGCGAACAGAAGGCGCTGAACTCGACCGCGCACACCACCACGACCAGCAGCAAGGACTCACTGTCCGCCATGGCCTCGTACCAGGCCGAGAACGGGTCGCTGACACTGATGACCGTCATGCTGTTCGCCATCTCGGCGCTCGTGATCGGCGCGTTCTTCACCGTGTGGACCGTGCAGCGGCAGCCCGATATCGCGACCCTGAAGGCCTTGGGCGCGACCACCGGATCGCTGATCCGGGATGCCTTGAGCCAGGCCCTGATCGTGCTGCTGCTCGGCGTCGGCGTGGGTGTCGGAATCACCGTCGTGGCCGGACTGTTCATGGGCGGCGCGGTGCCGTTCATCCTCAGCGCGGGCACCACGCTGTTCCCGGCGGCCGCCCTGATCGCGCTCGGCCTGCTCGGCGCCGCGTTCGCGCTGCGCTTCCTCGTCACCACCGATCCGCTGACCGCGCTCAACCAGGCCCGCTGATGACCACGATCCCTTTGCCTCCCAGGAGCATCGCGATGACCAACACACTGACCGTCTCCGACCTCACCCTCACCTTCCCGGACGGCGCGGAGCGCATCACCGCGCTCGACCGCGTGAACCTGCGCGTGGGCGGCGGCGAGATCGCCGCCATCACCGGGCCGTCGGGATCCGGCAAGTCCACGCTGCTGGCCACGGTGTCGACGCTGCTGCGCCCGGAATCGGGGCGCGTAGAACTCGACACCGCCTCCGGGACCGTGAATCTCGCGGAGCTGAGCCGTCGGGATGCGGCGACGATGCGGCGGGATTCGATCGGGATCGTGTTCCAGCAGTCCAATCTGATTCCCGCGCTGACGACCATCGAGCAGCTCGAGGCGATGGTGCATCTGGGGCAGAGTTGGTTCGTTTCGCCCGGCAAGCGGCGTGAAGTTCGCGCGCGGGCGCGGGATCTGCTGCACGCGGTGGGGTTGAGCGGCCACGAGAACAAGAGACCGGCTCAGCTTTCCGGTGGGCAGCGGCAGCGGGTCAATATCGCGCGGGCGCTGATGAATGATCCGTCGTTGCTGGTGATCGACGAACCGACCAGTGCGCTGGATCAGGAACGCGGGGCCGCGATCATCGATCTGATCGTCGGGATCGTGCGCGAGCACGGTGCGGCCACTCTGCTCGTCACGCACGATCTTTCGCATCTGGATCAGATGGACAGCGTTTACCAGATGGTGGATGGCGTTCTTACACAGCAGAAATCGGCGATTGCCGCCTGAATTGCCCAGGGATACCGGACGGGGTCGCCACGACTACGTCCGGTATCCCGCTTTCGGTCCGGCGTCGTGCGCTCTTCAGCTCTTGCCTTCGACCGCACGCGCCGCACGGTCACGAATCTTCCGCATCTCTTCCACCAGCTCGGCCGGACCGTGCACCGTGATCTCGACCTCCAACTGCAGCAAGCGATGCGCCACCCACTCCGGCAGATCATCGCGCCGCATGTCCAGCGCACAAGCCTCCGGCCCCCGTTCGACGATATCGCCCGGCCCCTCCCCCAGCCGACCGATCACGGCCGAGGCCGGAGCGGCGATATCCACCTGGAAGCGCAAGGACGACGTCCCCCAGTCGGTTCGATCGCCGATGATGTAGGCGGCGGGGTCGGCCGCGGGAAGCTCCCGGGGCACGAACCGAGCCCCGGTGGCGAGCACTCGACTGACCCGGTCGGCTCGAAAACTCCGCCAATCACCGCGGTCGAGGTCGAACCCGACCAGGTACCAGCGGTGCCTGTACGGCACGAGGCCGACCGGTTCGACATGGCGACGGGTCTCGGCGCCATTCGCCGCCTCGTACCCGAAACGGACGCGTTCGGTGTTGGAGATCGCCGCCGCCAGTGCGGTGAGTAGTTCCGGGTCCACGATGTTCGCTCCCGCGCCCGGGGCGATGGTGGCGACACCCAGCACCCGCACTCGGCGGCGCAGTTTGGCGGGCAGGACCTGTTCGAGTTTGGCGAGCGCACGGACCGAGGCCTCCTCGATGCCGGCGATGGCGGATCCCGCGGCGCCGCGCAGGCCGACGGCGATGGCCACGGCCTCGTCGTCGTCGAGGAGCAGCGGCGGCATGGCGGCGCCGGCCACCAGGCGATAGCCGCCGGTCGCGCCCATGGTGGCCTCGACCGGGTAGCCGAGGTCGCGGAGCCGGTCGATATCGCGGCGCACCGTGCGGTCGGTGACGCCGAGACGGTCCGCCAGTTCGCTGCCGGGCCATTCGCGCGGGGTCTGCAGGAGGGACAGCAAACGGAGCAGCCGGGCCGACGTATCGCTCATGAATTCCATCCTGCGCTCGAAGTAGGACAAGAATAGTCCTACATGCTTCGTAACCTGGTCGGCGAACCGTTCACCGAATACCAAGGGGAGCCACGATGACCAGCACCGATATTCGCCCGTTCCGCATCGCCGTGCCGCAGTCCGAGCTCGACGACCTCCACGACCGCCTGGCGCGGGCCCGCTGGAGCGGGCAGCTGCCGGGGCAGGGCTGGGAGCGCGGTGTGCCGGTGGACTATCTGCGCGAGCTGGCCGAGTATTGGCGTACCGGATTCGACTGGCGCGCACAGGAAGCGGCGCACAATGCGTTCCCGCAGTTCCTGACCGAGATCGACGGGCTGGATGTGCATTTCCTGCATGTGCGTTCCGAGGATCCGGACGCGGTGCCGCTGATCCTCACGCACGGGTGGCCGAACAGTTTCGTCGAGTTCACGAAAACCATTCCGCTGCTGACGAATCCCCGGGCGCACGGCATGGAATCGGCGCGGGCTTTCCATGTGGTGATTCCGTCGGTACCCGGGTTCGGGTTCTCCGAGGCGCCGCGTGAGCCGGGGATGAAGCCGCGCCGGGTCGCCCGGATGTGGGTGGAGCTGATGGCGCGGCTCGGTTACGACCGGTACGGCGCGCAGGGCGGGGATCTGGGCGCGTACGTGGTGCAGGAGATGGCGATCGCCGATCCGGCTCATCTGATCGGCGTGCACATCGACGGCGGTATCGGGATGCCGACCGCGGCGGACGTGCCGACCATGACGGCCGAGGAGCGCGCCGAATGGGATCTCATGCAGAAGTGGCAGTCCGGGGTGAACCACCACGTGCTGTTGCGGCAGGCGCCGCAGACTTTCGCGCACGGGTGGGCCGATTCGCCGGTCGGGCTGCTGGGTTGGCTGGTGCACAAGTTCAACGAGTTCTCACCGCTGGCCGATCACCTGGAGGAGGCGGTGGATCGCGATCAGCTGCTGGCCAACGCGAGCGTCTTCTGGTTCACCGATACCGCCGCCACCTCGTCGTGGCCCATGTACAACGGCCTCGGCGACGACGGATTCGCCTGGCCGGCGGGCCAGAAACTGGTCCCGATCGGCGTGTATTCCGGCGGATCGCCGCTCATGCGCCGCCTCGCGGAACGCGATAACACCATCGCGTACTGGCCCGAGGGCAACACCGGTAACCATTTCCTCGCCATGGATGTGCCCAGGGCGCACGCGGCCGATATCCAGACCTTCTTCGACCTCGTGTCACGGCAGCGTTAGCGGACCGAGCGGTCCCGAAAGACGTAGGGTGCTCGTCATGGCGAGGACCAAGGAGTTCGACCCCGGCACCGCCTTGCACCGCGCTCTCGAATTGTTCTGGGAGCAGGGCTATGAGGCGACCTCGATGGCGGATCTGGTTGAGCATCTTGGGATTGCCAAGGCGAGCATCTACGGCACCTTCGGCGGTAAGCGCGACTTGTATCTGAAGGCTCTGCGGCGCTATCTCGAGACCACTGATCCGGCCATCATGGCGGAGCTGTCGCAGCCCGGTCCGGTACTGCCGGCGGTGCGCGGACTGGTCGAGCGGTTCGTGCGCGAAGCCTCCAGTCCCGATTCGTATCTGGGTTGCATGGTGGTGAACAGCGCGGTCGAACGGGCCCGCACCGACGAGGCGGTGGCGCGGCTGGTGGAGTCCAGCTGGGCACACCTGGAAACGACGTTGACTTCGGCACTGCTGCGGGCTCGCGCGCAGGGAGAACTGGCCGCGGATTCGGATCCGCGTTCACTTGCCCGATTCCTCCTGGTTTTCCTCCAGGGTGTCCGAGTTCTGGAGCGAACGCCGGATTCCGCTGCGCGCCTGCGCGATGCGGCGCGGACAGCCGTATCCGTGCTCGCCTGAACGGATTTCCGATTCATCCACAGTTTTCACGACCGACCGGATTCGAGACCGATCGTTCCATATAGAACAGGCTCACCGATTGATCGTCGGTTATGGGGAGGTTCCCCTAGCGGAATGGCAGTGGGCTGTTGAACCGGCAGACACGTCCCTGTCATCTGCGCTGACTACTGTGCTTGGAATTCGCAGGGAGCGGTATTAGGAGCAGTAGCGATGAGGGACACACTGCCATCCAAGAACCAAGTCCTTCAGGCTTGCCGTGGGACAGGATTTCCCGGACATCCACTATTGCGCGCCGCGCACGATCTGACCGGGCTGCACGAGCGCCTGCTCAGCGCCCGGCCGGAGCAGCTCACCGAACTCGACACGCGCCGTTCGAATTTGGTGCACGAGATCGACTGCTGGGTGACGGCGCAATTGCCACCGTCGCACGGCGCGGCCCGCGTGCACACCGAGACGCTCGGCGCGGTCATCGACCGGCTGGCCCGGCTCACCGCCGCCGCCTATGCCGCCCTGTCGCGCGAATCCGGCCGGGACCTCACCGTGGCCTGGGAGCATCTGGCCGAATTGGCCGTCGGCTACGAGGATTTGGCGTCGGAGGTGTGCACCGGGCGGCGGCGCCTGCCCGGTGCACACTGAGCAACCCGCGCAGCCGCGGGTTTCCGATTATCCGCGAGGCTGCTGGGCGGCGTACCAATCGAGCAGTTCGGGCACGTCGACGGCGGTGGGGGCCACCACGGTGGCGGCTTCCGCGCCCTGGAAGAGCTTCTTGATCGGCACTTCCAGCTTCTTGCCGGTGCGGGTGTGCGGAATGCCGGGGGCGGCGATGATTTCGTCGGGGACATGCCGCGGGGACACCTCGGCGCGAATGGTCGCATTGATCCGGCCGCGCAATTCGTCGGTCAATTCGACGCCGGGGGTGAGCACCACGAACAATGGCATCCAGTAGCCGCCGTCGGGCTGTTCGGCACCGATGACCAGCGCCTCGGCGATCTCCGGAATACGTTCCACCGCCTGGTAGATGTCGGCGCTGCCCATCCGGATGCCCTGCCGATTCAGGGTGGAATCCGAGCGCCCGTGCACGACGATGCTGCCGTGGCCGGTGATGGTGATCCAGTCGCCGTGCCGCCAGACGCCGGGGAACATCTCGAAGTAGGCGTCACGGTAGCGGGAGCCGTCGGCGTCGTTCCAGAACGACACCGGCATGGACGGCATCGGCTTGGTGATGACCAGCTCACCGACCTCGTCCCGAACCGGATTGCCCTGTTCGTCCCAGGCGTCCAGGGCCACACCGAGATACGGGGCCGACAGTTCACCCGGCCACACCGGCACGGTGCGGACGCCGCCGATGAACGCCGACACCACGTCGGTGCCGCCGCTGATCGAGGCCACCGGCACCCGCTCGCCGACATTGTCGCGCAGCCACAGCGAGGACGACGGCGGCAGCGACGAGCCGGTGATGCCGACCAGCCGCAGCGCGGACAGATCGTGATCGGTGCGCGGCACGGATCCGGCCTTGGCGCAGGCCAGCACGTAGCCGGGGCTGGTGCCGAGGACGGTGGCGCGGGTGCGGGCGGCCAGCCGCCACAGCGCGTCCGGGGCGGGCGCGGCGGGGCTGCCGTCATAGCAGACGATGGTGGCGCCGACCAGCAGTCCGGCGACCTGGAAGTTCCACATCATCCAGCTGGGGCTGGTGTACCAGAAGAACGTGTCGTCGGGCCCGATATCGGATTGCAGGGCAACGGCTTTCAGGTGCTCCAGCAGCACGCCGCCGTGTCCGTGCACGATGCCCTTGGGCTTGCCGGTGGTGCCGGACGAGTACAGCACCCACAGCGGGTGCGCGAAATCCACGGCTTCGATGTCGAAGTCGACCTCCGCGTCGCCCGGATCGACGTTCTCCCAGGCGATCGCGTCCGGCACGGTCGCGCCGATGCGCGACACCACCACGGTCCCGGCCAGCGACGGCAGGCCCGCGCGCAGCGCCGCGATATCGGCGGTCTTGTCGTGCACCTTGCCGCCGAAGCGGTACCCGTCGGCCGTGACCAGCACCTTCGGTTCGAGTTGGCCGAGCCGGTCGAGGGCGGCCTGCGCGGAATAGTCCTGCCCGCAAGCGCTCCAGATGGCTCCGATACCGGCGGTGGCCAGGAACGCGATCACGGCTTCGGCGATGTTCGGCAGGTATCCGGCGACCCGGTCGCCGGGGCCGACGCCCAGTTCGCGCAGGGTGCGCGCGAACGCGGCGGCGGTGGCGACCAGCGCGGCCCAGGAGATCTCGGTGACCTCGCCGGTCTCGTCGACCGACAGGATCGCGGGCCGGTCGTCACGAACCTGCCGCAGCACCTGCTCGACATAATTCAGCCGCGCCCCCGGGAACCACTGCGCGCCCGGCATTTCCATGGAGCCGAGCACGTCGCCGGTCCGGTCGCCGAGGTCGAAGTAGTCCCAGAGCGCGCCCCAGAACCCTTCCAGGTCGTCGATCGACCACTGCCACAAGGCCTGATAGTCCGGAAAGGACAGTCCTGTCCGCTTCTCGGCGAACAGCGCGAAGCTGGTCACCTGGGCCTCGGCGAGATCGTCGTCGCTCGGCACCCACTGTGGTTCCACCGCCATACCTCCTACGACGCGTATCCCGCGCTGCCGGCCGCGTCGGCCCGCTGCACGATGCGCTCGGCGTGCCGGATGACCGGCATATCCACCATGCGCCCTTCGAAGGTGAAGACACCCCGATGGTTGGGTGCTTCCACCAAAAGCCTTTGCGCCCAGTCGACCTCCGTGGCGGCGGGCGCGTAGGCGGTCCGGATGACCGGCAGCTGACTGGGGTGGATGGCCACCTTGGCGTCGAAGCCGATGGCCACCGCGTCCTCGGACTCGGCGGCCAGCCCGGTCAGATCCGCGATGTCGAGATACACCGAGTCCAGCGCGAACTTGCCGTACGCCTTGGCCGCCAGCAGCGACTGCGACCGCACGTGCCGGGCCACATCGCGGTAGCCGCCGTGCGCGTGCCGGCTGGAATTGCCGCCCAGCGCGGCGACCAGGTCCTCCGCGCCCCACATGACGCCGATGGCATTGCGCACCATGACCGCCCGGCCGACGGCGAGCGCGCCCAGCGGGGATTCGATGAGCGCGATCACCTCGTAGTCGCTCAGCCGCGTGATCTGCTCGGCCGATTCGCATTTCGGCAGCATGATGCGGCGGTACTCGGTGCGCACCAGGGCGTCCAGGTCGAGCATGTGCTCGAGGGTGCCCGCGGCGTTCACGCGGACGACGGTCCGCTCGGGGTCGAGCGGGTTGGCGATCAGCGACTCGCGGGCCGCGGCCTTGTCGGCCTCGGCGACGCCGTCCTCGAGGTCGATGATGACCACGTCGGCCGCGGCGAGCGCTTTACCGTAGCGCTCGGGGCGGTCGGCGGGGCAGAAAAGCCAAGCGGGGCCGGGCATTTCCCAACTCATGACGGTTCCTCCAGCGAGCTGGACAGTGGATTCCGCCTCACGAGGGTCTTACGGATGGCGGTGGCGACGACGTCACCGTGTTGATTGCGGCCGGTGTGCGCGAAGGTCACGATGCCCTCGCCCGGACGGCTCTTGGACTCGCGCAGCTCGGTGACCACGGTTTCCGCGTACAGCGTGTCGCCGTGGAACAGCGGCTTGGGGAACGCGATATCGGAGAAGCCGAGGTTGGCCACGATGGTGCCCTGCGTCAGCTGCGCGACCGACAGACCGACCAGCGTCGAGAGCGTGAACATGGAGTTCACCAGACGCTGATGGAACGGCGGCAGCGCGTCGGAGAACGCCGCGTCCAGGTGCAGGGCCTGGGTGTTCATGGTCAACGTCGTGAACAGCACATTGTCGGCCTCGGTGATGGTCCGCCCCGGCCGGTGCTCATAGACCACACCGATCTCGAACTCGTCGAACCACAAGCCGCGCTGAACGACCCGCTTCACCTCGACTGTGTCCGATGGACGCTCGCTGCGCTCGCTCACAGGCCGAGCTCCCGACCGATCAGCATCAACTGCACCTCCGTGGTGCCCTCACCGATTTCCAGGATCTTGCTGTCGCGATAGTGCCGGGCCACAGCATATTCGTTCATGAACCCGTAGCCGCCGAAGATCTGCGTGGCGTCGCGGGCATTGTCCATGGCGGCCTCGCTGGCGACCAGCTTGGCGATGGCGGCCTGCTTCTTGAACGGCTTTCCGGACAGCATGAGCGCGGCCGCGTCGTAGTAGGCGGTGCGGGCCATGTGGGCGCGCGCCTCCATGCGGGCGATCTTGAAGGCGATGGCCTGGTTGCTGCCGATCGGGCGGCCGAAGGCCTCGCGGTCCTTGGCGTAGCGGACGCTCTCGTCCACGCAGCCCTGGGCCGCGCCGACCGACAGCGCGGCGATGGCGATCCGGCCCTCGTCGAGGATGCGCAGGAAGTTGGCGTAGCCGCGGCCGCGCTCGCCGAGCAGGTTCTCCTCCGGCACCCGGACGTCGACGAAGCTGAGCGGATGGGTGTCGGAGGCGTTCCAGCCGACCTTGTTGTAGGCGGGCTCGGCGGTGAAGCCCGGGGTGTCGGCGGGAACGATGATCGTGGAGATCTCCTTCTTGCCGTCCACTCCCCCGGTGACCGCGGTGACCGTCACCAGCCGGGTGATATCGGTGCCGGAGTTGGTGATGAACTGCTTGGAGCCGTTGATGATCCAGCTGTCGCCGTCGAGCACGGCGGTGGTGCGGGTGCCGCCCGCGTCACTGCCCGCGCCCGGCTCGGTGAGTCCGAACGCGCCCAGCGCGCGCCCGCTGGCCAGCAGCGGCAGCCACTCCGCCTTCTGCTTGTCGTTGCCGAAGCGATAGATCGGCATGGCGCCCAGCGAGACACCGGCCTCCAGGGTGATGGCGACGCTCTGGTCGACCTTGCCGAGCTCCTCGAGCGCCAGGCAGAGCGCGAAGTAGTCGCCGCCCATGCCGCCGAACTCCTCGGGGAACGGCAGGCCGAACAGGCCCATGTCGGCCATGCCGGAGACGACCTCGTACGGGAAGCTGTGCTCGGCGTCGTGCTTGGCGGCGACCGGGGCCACCACCTGGTTGGCGAAGTCGCGGACGGTGAGGGCGAGTTCGCGGTACTCGTCCGGAAGCGTTCCGGTGGACAGGAAATCGGTCATGACTGGGTGTTCTCCTCGGCGATGATGCGAGCCAACGGCTGTTCGAGTTTCACCTGCGCGCCCGGCTCGACCAGCAGTTCGACGCGGCCGGCGATGGGGGCGGTGAGGGTGTGTTCCATCTTCATGGCCTCCACGACCACGATGGGGGCGCCCGCCGCGACGACATCGCCGTCGGCGGCGGGGGTGGCGATGACCGAACCCGGCATGGGGCTCTGGATCTCGGCGTCGCCGACGTGGGCGTCGCCGCCGCGGACGTCGGCCTCGGCGACCTCGCGCAGCAGGGCGGTGCCGGTGCCGTCGGCGACCCAGATGTGCCCGGGCGCGGTGGCGACCCGGTAGCGGCCGCGCACGCCGTCGATGGCGAGGGTGAGCGTGTCGCCGCCGGAATCGACGGTGAGGGTGCGCCGCTCGCCGTCCTCGATCCAGGTGGTGGCCCGGTCCGGGGTGCCGGAGAAGAACACGTGCGCGGTGCGGTCGCCGCCGATCAAGCGGATGCCGAAGGGCGCGTGCGCGCCGACCCGCCAGCCGGTGGGCAGCTGCCACGGATCGGCCGGGCCGTCCGGCCAGTGCCGCAGCCACAGCCGCGCGGCGGCCGCGATGAACTGCTCGTCGGTGACGGCGGCGGGGGCGAAGTCGGCGGCGCGGCGGTCCAGCAGGCCGGTGTCGAGCCGTCCGGCGAGGACGTCCGGGTCGGCGAGCAGGAAGCGCGCGAAATCGGTATTGGTGCGGACGCCGAGGATCTGTGTGTCCCGCAGGGCCGCATCGAGTGCGGTGATGGCCGCGCCGCGGTCGGCGGCGTGCGCGATGACCTTGGACAGCATCGGGTCGTAGTCGGAGCCGACCACGGTGCCGGTGCGCAGGCCCGAATCCACCCGGACGCCCGGGCCTTCCGGCTCGGACAGGGCGAGCACGGTGCCGCCGGTGGGCAGGAAGTCGCGGCCCGGGTCCTCGGCGTACACGCGCGCCTCGATGGCGTGCCCGGTGAGCCGGACGTCCTCCTGCGCGGCGGACAGTTTCTGTCCGGCCGCGATGCGGACCTGGCATTCCACCAGGTCGACGCCGGTGACCAGTTCGGTGACCGGATGCTCCACCTGCAGGCGGGTGTTCATCTCCATGAAGAAGAACTCGTCCGGCTGGTCGGCGGAGACGATGAACTCGACCGTGCCCGCGCCGACGTAGTCGACACTGCGCGCGGTATTGCAGGCCGCCGCGCCGATGCGGGCGCGAGTCTGCGCGTCCAGCAGTGGCGAGGGCGCTTCCTCGATCACCTTCTGGTGGCGGCGTTGCAGGCTGCATTCGCGTTCGCCCAGGTGCAGGACGTGACCGAACTGGTCGGCCAGGATCTGCACCTCGATGTGGCGGGGGTTGGTGACGAAGCGCTCCAGGAACAGGGTGTCGTCGCCGAAGGCGGCCCCGGCCTCGCGGCGGGCGCTGACCAGGGCGGCGGGCAGGTCGGAGGGATCGTCGACGCGGCGCATGCCCTTGCCGCCGCCACCGGCGGACGGCTTCACCAGCACGGGGTAGCCGATCTCGGTTGCGGCGTCGATCAATTCGGCGTCGGTGAGACCGGGCTTGGCGATGCCGGGCACCACGGGCACGCCGTATTCGGCGACCGCGTTCTTGGCGGTGATCTTGTCGCCCATGATCTCGATGGCGCGGGCGGACGGGCCCAGGAACGCAATGCCCGCCTTCTCCAACGCCGCCGCGAAGGTCGAATTCTCCGACAGGAAGCCGTATCCCGGGTGCACGGCCTGCGCACCGGAGCGCACAGCGGCGGCGACCACCTTGTCGATGTTCAGGTACGACTCACGCGCGGCGGCCGGGCCGAGATGAACCGCGGTGTCGGCCTCGCGCACGTGGCGGGCGTCGGCGTCGGCGTCGCTGTAGACCGCGACCGATCGAATTCCCATGTCGCGCAGGGTGCGGATGACGCGGACCGCGATCTCGCCGCGATTGGCCACCAGCACGGTGTCGAAGACGACGGGGGTTGTCTTGTTCATCATGGTCATCACATCCGGAAGACGCCGTAGGAGACGGGCTCGAGCGGGGCCTGCGCGCAGGCCGAGAGGGCCAGGCCGACAACGGTTCTGGTGTCGGCGGGGTCGATGACGCCATCGTCCCAGAGCCGGGCCGTGGAGTAGTACGGATTGCCCTGGGCCTCGTACTGCTCGCGGATCGGGGCCTTGAACTTCTCCAGATCCTCCTCCGACTGGTCACCGCGCACGGTGGCCAGCACCGAGGCCGCCTGCTCGCCGCCCATGACGGAGATGCGGGCGTTCGGCCACATCCACAGGAAGCGCGGCGAATACGCGCGCCCGCACATGGAGTAGTTGCCCGCGCCGTAGGAGCCGCCGATCACCACGGTCAACTTCGGCACCCGGGCGCACGCCACCGCGGTCACCATCTTCGCGCCGTGCTTGGCGATGCCGCCCGCCTCGTAGTCGCGCCCGACCATGAAGCCGGTGATGTTCTGCAGGAACAGCAGCGGGATCTTGCGCTTGTCGCACAGTTCGATGAAATGCGCGCCCTTCATGGCGGATTCGCTGAACAGCACGCCATTGTTGGCGACGATGCCGACCGGGTGGCCGTGGATCCGGGCGAAGCCGGTGACCAGGGTCTTGCCGTATTCGGCTTTGAATTCCTGGAATTCGCCGCCGTCGACGACGCGGGTGATGACCTCGCGGACGTCGTAGGGGGTGCGCAGGTCCACCGGCACCACGTCGTACAGCTCGTCCTGCGGCGCGATCGGTTCCACGGTCGGCGCGACATCCCACGGCGTCGGCGTCTTCGGGCCCAGCGTGGCCACGATATTGCGCACGATGCGCAGCGCGTCCTGATCGCTCTCGGCCAAGTGGTCGGTGACGCCGGAGGTGCGCGAGTGCAGGTCGCCGCCGCCCAGCTCCTCGGCGGTGACCACCTCGCCGGTGGCCGCCTTCACCAGCGGCGGGCCGCCCAGGAAGATGGTGCCCTGATTGCGCACGATGACGGTCTCGTCGCTCATGGCCGGGACGTACGCGCCGCCCGCCGTGCACGAGCCCATGACCGCGGAGATCTGCGCGATCCCCTTGGCGCTCATGTTCGCCTGATTGAAGAAGATGCGGCCGAAGTGCTCGCGGTCGGGGAACACCTCGTCCTGGCGCGGCAGGTACGCGCCGCCGGAGTCGACCAGGTAGACGCACGGCAGATTGTTCTGCAGCGCGACTTCCTGGGCGCGCAGATGCTTCTTGACCGACATCGGGTAGTAGGTGCCGCCCTTGACCGTCGCGTCGTTGGCGAGGATCACGCACTCGCGCCCGGAGACCCGGCCGATGCCGCCGATCACGCCCGCACCCGGGCATTCGTCGTCGTACATGCCGTTGGCCGCCAGCGGCGACAGCTCCAGGAACGGGCTGCCGGTGTCGAGCAGCTGGTCCACCCGCTGACGTGGCAGCAGCTTGCCGCGGGCCAGGTGCCGTTCCCGGGACTTCTCGGGCCCACCCAGCGCACTGACGGCCAATCGCTCCCGCAGCTCCTCGACCAACGCCAGGTGCGCGTCCCGGTTCCCGGTCCGCGTCTGTTCGCTCAGCGTCATCCGCTCCGCCTCCCCGTGCGTCCGATCCGGTCCGCTCGGTTAGTCACCAATAACTGGAAAATAAGATAATCTTCACTAACTGAGTTGTCCAGCACCGCTGAAAGGAGCCACGGTGAACAGTGCGACGGAACCCGTGGGGCTGACCCGGCGCGAGCAGCTCAAGGCGCAACGTCGCGAGCAGCTGCTGGAGGCGGGTGCGCGACTCATCGCGGACCGCGGATTCCTCGGCATGCGGCTCGACGATCTCGGCGCGGCGGCCGGCATCAGCGGGCCCGCCGTGTACCGGCACTTCCCCAACAAGGAGGCGCTGCTGGTCGAGCTGCTGGTCGGCATCAGTCAGCGGCTGCTCGACGGCGGCCGGTCCGTGGCGCTCGCGGCGGGTTCCCCACGCGAGGCACTCGGCGGCCTGGTGGACTTCCACCTCGACTTCGCGCTCGGCGAGCCCGAGCTGATCCGCATCCAGGATCGCGACCTGGAGAATCTGCCGGAGTCGGCGCGCCGTCAGGTGCGGCGCACGCAGCGGCAGTACGTGGAGGTGTGGGTGGCGGTGCTGCGCGAACTACGCCCCGACTTACCCGAGCAGGCCGCGCGCGTCCAAGCGCACGCCACCTTCGGCCTGATCAACTCGACCCCGCACAGCGCACCGGCCAGCGCCACCAAGGCGCGCCCGATCCTGCGCCGCATGGCCCTCGCGGCCTTGAGCTGAGTTTTCCGGCAACATGACCGTATGGTGCGTGGGGGTTCGATTCCCCTTAGCTCCACTTCATGGCAAAGCCGACGGTCATCGACCGGCGGCTTTGTGGCATTTGTGACGGTGCGCGAACCGCTCGTGGTGGTCTTGTTCAAACTCACCACTACCTCTCGTGACGTAGTTATGTTGTCGAGACGATGTTGTCGGAACCTGGCCTTTCGCGTCTGATGCCCTGTGTCGCGGTCACGCGGCCAGAGATACCGACAGTTCGGCATCGAGGGCGGCGGCAACTCGTTCGAGGGTCGTCAACGTCGGTACCACGTCTCCGGCTTCGAGGCGGCTGATCGCATGCGGTTTCAGTCCGGTTCGCCGGGCTAGCTCGGTTTGTGTCCAGCCCCGCGCTTCCCGGACTGCGCGTACCTGGCGGCCCAGTTCGTGTGCCAGTGCGTATGCCTTCATAGCTGCCTGGTATTCGGGGGTGGCACGCTTGGCGGCCAGGGTGGTGTCGAAATCTTTCTGCGCATTCATGATTCGGGGTCTCCCATCGGGTCGAACGTGAGGTGGGCCGGGTCGGTGTGGTTGGTTTCGCAGACTTTTCGGGCCATTTTCGCGCGATCGATCTGGGCCGTCTCACGCTGGCGGGTTTTGTGGAACACGGTCAGCAGCACTGCTTTTCGACCGCCGGGGAACCAGTATGTGATGCGTGTAGCCCGGTTGCGACTGAGTGTGAACCGGAGTTCGCGGACACCTTCCCCGAGGTATCGGCAATAGGGTTCGGATAGTTCAGGACCGTAGGTGGCGAGTAAGCCAGCCGCGAAGTCGGCGCGGGCAAGGTCGGTAGGCGATAATCCGGCGAGGAACTCGCGTACCTCTGGCTCGATCTCAATCGCATACAGCACCAGACGAGGTTATCACATTGATGTGATAACCTCGTCTGGTGTTCATCCTCGGCCCCGGGCGGCCCTGATCGCGATGTCCGGTCCGTCGACCAGCACCGTGCGGTTCGTAGGCTGGTCCGTCAGCTCCACAGAATCACAGAGCCGCAGGTGATCAACCTGCGGCTCTGTTGTAACCCGGCAATGCGCGAACCCGATGGGTGCGCTGTGCTGCCCGCAGGGTGACTGAACCGCCGACATCCGCAGCCGAGTGTGATTGCAGCGTTGCTGGATTCGGTCGCAGCGCGATCGGTACGAGTCCATCTCGCATCAGTCGAATGGGTTGAGTACGGGTATGCCGGTGCCGGCCACGTCCGCGACATTGCGGGTGACGAAGGTCCAGTCGTGGACCTTGGCGGTCGCGGCGAGCAGGCCGTCCAGTATCGGAACGGTCTTGGGGACGTTCATTCGAGCCCATTCCTCGGCGATGTCCGCGTCGACGGGGACAATACGATCGCGATAGGTGGTGCGCAGGGTGCCGAGCCACGATTCGAGGATCTCGGCCTGCGGCGTGTCCCGGACGCGCAGACGCTCGATACCCAACCGGATTTCGCCAAGGGTGATGGCGCTGAGGTGGAGTTGATGGGAGTGCACGGTTTCGTACCAGGCCAGCACCTTGTGGTTGGGGTTCTTCTTGCGCAGTTCGGACACGATGTTGGTGTCGAGTAGAAAGCCCAACTCAGGCCGTCCAATCAATCTCGCGCGGTGTTTCGCGGCTACGGGTCAGATCGAGATCCTCGAGACTCGGACCGGCGCGTAGGAAGTCCTTGAAATCGGTGACTTCACCACGGAGCCTTCGGTATTCGGCAATGTCGATCACCACTGCGATCGCCTCGCCGTGCCGCGTCACCACCTGCGGGCCGTCGGTGGTGACACTCCGGAGCAGCTCGCTGAAGCGCTGCTTGGCTTCCTGAATCTGCCAGCTCATCGGTTCGGCTCCCTTTGATTGCTACTCTGTCTAGACAGACTAGATTGTACTCCGACCAGCCGTCGCGATCCCGTTGCTTGCCGGGCATTCACGGGCCGAATCATCACGTCCGGCCCGTCGACCAGCACCGCCCGGAGCTTTTGTCGATAAGTCGACCGCATGATCCGCAGTTGATTCGTTGCCGCTGGGAGGTGGAGCGGCCGCGATCATCGGACGCCGCCAACCGAGCTCGGCCGGGCACCCACCTCTGGGTCCTCGGGCAGCGGGATCATTTCTCGCGGCGCACACCATCGAGGTCGGTGAACGACAGCTGCATCTTGATCGGCTCCTCCAGGACGAGCTCGTCCCAATGCTCACGGCGCAGCGCGTACCGCTTGTTGGACCAGTCGAGACGGAACTCGTCGATGCGCTCGACGGCTTCCCAGTCATCGGCGAAGTGAACGACGAGATACACGGGAATCCCTGTGCGGGCGTAGAGTTTCCGCTTGTATTCGGTGTCGTCGCCGATGCTGTCGGGGGAGACCACTTCCACGACCATGCGGATATGCGGCAGGACCGTCGTCGCATCCCATCGGCCGCAGTCGACCACCAGGAGGTCCGGGAACCGGAAGTTCACTCGCCGATCCGCGCTCGCGTTGTCCGCGTCGGGGAAGCGAACAGGAGTGTCCGACTCGGTATCGAGGCACGGATTGTTCGGCGTGTGCGCGTTCTCGAGCGCTCGGCGGAGTCTGTGGATCACCCGGTCATGGGCTCGGCTCTGCGCCTGACAGCGCACCACGAGACCATCCACCAACTCGAATGGCCCGCCGAACCGCGCGGCAAGGTCTCGGGGGTCCGCGGCCAGGAACTCCTCGGCCGTCAGCCGCTGTTCGCCGCGGGCATCCGCAGCCGGCATCTTCCCTCCTACAGCAGTCACGCGGGACGACCACTCACCACGCCCAGGCTAGTTCACGCGGAGCGATGCAACCGGGATCAGCGTGTGCGACCGCGGCGGGCCCCCGCGTTGCACAAGTTGGCGCACGGTGGCTCACTGAGCAAGTCACGGCCGAGGCCGCTGCCCCGGCCTGGTTCAGGCCGGGGCAGCGAGAAGTGATGGGGGGTGTGTTCCGTACGACAAGTTGCCGACGTGGCGGATCCGCGCGGCAGACCCGGCTGGATCATGCGAATGGCGCGGAAACACGGTACGGACCAAGCATTTTCAGTTCTTCGAAGAGCCGCTGATCCGGTTTTGAGCGGCGGTGAGGCGGGCGGTGAACTCTGGGGATTCCAGCGACGCGAGTTGCGGGATTACCTCGGTGCTGACCGCTTCGGCGTGGGTGGGGAGGGTGCGGGTGGCGCGCATGGTGCGTTTGGTGGTGATGAGTAGGTCTCGGGGGAGTTCTGCTGTGGCGGAGGCGTATTCGACGGCGGCGTCGACCAGGGCGGCGTGGTCGCCGTCGACTACTCGGTGTACCAGGCCGGCGGCTGCTGCGTCGTGGGCGTCGAGGACTTCGCCGAACAGGGTCATGGCGGCTGCCTGTTGGGGGCCGACGGCGCGCTGCAGCATCCAGGTCATGCCGCCGCCGGGGTGGATGCCCAGGCGCAGGAAGCGGGCGTCGAAGCGGGCGTTGGGGTTCGCGAAGCGCAGGTCGGCGGCCAGGGCCAGGTTCAGGCCCGCTCCGACGGCTGGGCCGCCGACAGCGGCGATGGTCGGGAGTTTGCAGCGGGCCACGGCGAGGAAGCCTTCGTAGATGGCCCGCAGGCCCTCTTCCTTCGCCTCGCCCAGGGCGGTCAGATTGGCACCCGCGCAGAAGGCGGGGGGTGTGCCGGTGACCACCAGGGCGTGCACCGATTCGTCGGCTTCCGCGTCCGCCACCGCGTCCGCGAGATCAGCGGACAGATCCAGCGTCAACGCATTCCGCTTGTCGGGGTCGTGCACCGTCACCAGCGCCACGGAGTTCAGGCGCTCCACCTTGATCTCGGCCATGGCCCCAGATGGTAACGGCGCGCGGGGCGCCGCGTTCACGCACCGCGCAGTTCGCGCGCGGCGGTCCGCAACACCATGTCGAAGCTGAGGCTCACCACCGGGGCCGCCAGGAAGGTCCACATCGGCGCGAGCACGGGCGCGGCGATCTCGAAGGTCGTCGACCAGCGCACCAGGGTGCCGCCGCCGACCGGGTCGCAGCTGATGGAACCCTCCTGATGCCGCAGGCGCGGAACGGATTTCAGCCCGCGATACCGCATCAGCCGGGGCGGATCGTATTCGGTGATCTCCTGGGTGAGCCGCATGAGCGGGGTCACCACCAGCCGCACCGCGCCCACGCCGTTGCCCGCGGTATTGCCGGGGCGGACCAGGGTGACGCGGCGGACGAACGGAACCCGTTGATAATTCGCGACATCGGTGAGCCAATCGAAGACATCCGCGGGCGGGGCGGCGATGGTGCGTTCGACGTCGACCGTGCGCATCCCGGCAGACTACCCAGATCGGCGGCGGGACGTCGGCCGAAATGCCTGGTGATTACCATTGCGATATGACCGTCGAGGAGCAGCCGCAGCGCGTGATCCGCCGCCGCCCGAAGAATCGGCGCGCGCAGATCGCCGCCACTTCGGCCGCCGCCTTCGGATCGCTCGGCTACCACGGCGTGAGCATGGAGGACATCGCCACCCGGCTGGGTATTTCGTCGGCCGCCCTGTACCGGCACTATCCGAGCAAGTACGCGCTGTTCCGGGAGGAACTGCTCCGCTTGTCGCGGCTCACCGCCGAGGCGGCCACGCTGCCCGACGAGTCCGAGGGCCTGTCCCCGCGCGCCCGGCTGAACCGGGTGCTGGATCGGATGATCGCCGAGACCATCGCCAATCGCGCCACCGTCACCCTGGTGCGCTGGGAGCGCCGCTATCTCGACGACACCGATCGGCAGATCCTGGAGGAGCAGTTCATCGTGGCGCTGACCACGTTGCGCGCGCTCATCGCGGACGTGCGGCCCGAACTCGACGGGCACGACCGCGCGGTGCGGGCGGTGTCGATGCTCAGCGTCATCTCCAGCATCGGCGACCACCACGCCACGCTGCCCGCGAAATCGCTGACGGCCCTGCTGCATTCGGCCTGCGATGCCATCCTCGACACCGAGCTGCCGCCGGAGGGCACCGCGGCGGAGCCGCCGCGGGCGGTGGAGATCCCGCGCAGTTTCAAGCACGAACTGCTGTTGAAGAAGGCGGTGGAGCTGTTCCACCAGCGCGGGTATCCCAATGTGAGCGTGGAGGACATCGCGGCGGCGGCCGATCTGTCGGCGGCCTCGGCGGTGTACCGGTACTACCGCAGCAAGGGCGATCTGCTGGCCGCCGCGTTCCGCCGGGCGGCGGACCGGGTGTCCGGGGCGATCGGCCCGGCGGTGGCGACCTCGTCGACTCCGGCCGAGGCGCTGCGCAAACTGGTGGATCTGTATGTCGCGGGATCGTTCGCCGAGCGCGAGCTGACCTTCGTGTACTACGCCGAGTTCGGCCATGTCTCGGCCGAGGAGCGCACCATGCTGCGCAATGTGCAGCGGCTCATCGTGGCCGAGTGGGTGCGGCTGCTGGTGGCGGTGCGCCCGGAACTGTCCGAGAGCGAGGCTCGCATCCTGGTGCAGGCCGGGTTCGGTCTGGTGGTGGATCTGGGGCGCGAGTTCGGCGGTCACGCGTCGATCTGCCCGCCGCCCAGGGTGATCCGGCTGATGGAGGTCACCCTGTTCGGCGCCGACACACCGGAGCGCTGAACCCTCGACGGCCGGAGGGCTAGGCCTTCAGCGCGGTCAGCGGGACGAACGGCGCGTAGTCGCAGACGTGCCCGTTGTCCCACTCCCACAGCGAGACCGGGTCGACGGCCACGCCGCTCTGCAGGATGAGCCGCCAGCCGCCGTCCTCCCGCTGCCAGATATCGCCGTCCCGGTCCCAGTAGAGACCGATCACGTGTGGTTCCAGGGGCTCGGGCCGGCTCATATCTCCCTCTCATAGCTAATCTTCAGCGATTGCGCGAGTGCGGGCGCTCCGGGACTATTTCGCGGTAACCGGGGTTTACGTTCGGAGCAAATATATTTGCCAATCGTTCGCTCGCCCAGGAAGCGGCGCGCGCGAGTCGAATTCGCTTCGCCGAATTCCCGCGGACGGCCGGTATCGTGCACAGCGCATGGTCGGGGAGGATTGCAAGGCTAGGGCCGAAAGGCGTTGTTGCCCATGAGAATCATCAGCACTGTCGCGGTCGCCGTGAGCGCCGCCGTCCTGTGGTCGGCCGCGCCCGCGCACGCCGGGCCGGAAACCGGGTCCGCGGATCGGCCGCTGCCGGCCGGGAGCACCATCGAACCGGTCATCGATTGCGGGCCGACCGCCGCGCATCCGTATCCCGTGGTGGTGCTGCCCGGCGGGGACGGCACCACGGATCAGACCGCCGCGCAGTGGGAGACCATGGTCGGCGCACTGCGCGGGGCCGGATACTGCGCGCTGCTGTTCCAGGGCGGTGTGGTGAACGGGAAGCGGTGGAACGGCGACATGCCCGCCGAGGCAGGGCAGATCGCGGATTTCATCGCGAAGGTGCGGGAGACCACCGGGGCCGAGAAGATCGAGATCGTGGCCCACTCGGCGGGGACCATCGTGACGAACTACTACCTGAAGCTGCTGGGCGGAGCGCCGACGGTGAGCCACGCCGTGTTCATCACGCCCGAGGTGCGCGGCTGTGACGGCGCGGGCGTCCTCGGCATCCAGAATCCGCCCATCACCCCCGTGCAGCTGCTGCACGAGTTGCCCGTGCTGAGCACCCTGCTGGCCGCGGCCTCGCCGGAACTGGCCACAGCCCTGCAGATGACACCGGATTCGCCGGTGTACAAGGCGATTTTCGACACGCGGGTCACCCAGCCCGGGGTCACCTATTCGGTGATCGCGACGCGCCGCGATCAGCTCGCCACGCCCGCGCCGCAGTGCTCGACCCTCGACGAACCGGGCGTCGAGAACGTGGTCTACGAGGACCTGTTCCCGGACGCGGCGCCGGTGGACCACTCACTGATCCGATCCAGCGCCGAGACCGCGAACTGGGTCCTGGACCGGTTGCGGCGCTGAGCCCCGGGGGCCGCCAGGACGGGTTGTCCTGGCGGCCTTCACACACCTGCCCGAAAGCTGCTACGTAGTCGCCGGCGGCCAGGTGAAGGAGGAGCCGGAGCCCAGCGACTTCGCCAGGAAGCTGAAAAAGTCGTTCACAGCACTACCGCTGAACATGCAGGCCTCCTAGACGACCGGAGTCGGGGTAGGGGTAGTGGTGCCGCCCGGCTGGGTGACCGAGGTCGAGGAGCCGGAGCCGACGACCTTCGCGATCGCGATGAGCAGGTCGGTCATACCGCTGCCAGTGTAGAAATCCACAGCGATTTCCTTTCGAGAATTTTGTGAGTGCGGCGCGAATTACTTCGCGCTGTGGTTCTTGAGCTTCGGGCCCTTGGGGTTGTAGCTCGCGGTGGAACCGGCGCCCAGGAACTTCAGCACCTGGGACACGACGGCGCCGATGTCGACGGAGGGCGCGGTGCCGGGATCCGGAGGAGTGGTGGTCATGATGATTCCCTTTCTTTCACGACGCGGACAGACCCCCTCGATGTGTGTTTTTTCTCGGGACCGCCGCACGGGGTCGTTGTGACCCCGGGTCTGGGATGCGGAACTCGGTGTTCCGCGGGTCTATTCGGGCTCGACCGCCATGGCCTGGACCAGTGACGCCGGTCGCATATCGGTCCAGTGCGCCTCGACGTAGTCCAGGCAGCTCTGCCGCAGGGCCGGGCCGTGCGCGGCGGTCCAGCCACCGGGGATGGCGGCGAACACCGGCCACAGCGAATGCTGGGCCTCCTCGTTGACGAGCACGTAGAACTGGGCATTCTCGTCATCGAATGGATTGCTCATGGTGGATCAGCCTTTCTCACCTGGGAAGTTCGGTGCCACAGTGCGAAGTTCAGTGCCACAGTGCGTTCAGCGAGCGCGCGATGAGCGCGAGCGCCGTCGGCGATGTCATCTGCCAATGGGTTTCGGGTACCGCGTGATCGCGCACCGCGCCGTCGACGGCGGCGGTCCACCCGGCGGCGCCGGCGGCGGCCGGTTCCTCCAGGGCTGCGGTGAAATACGTGAGGTCGCCGTGGAAACGGCCGGGACGGTAGGCCTGGGCCAGCTCCATCGAGCGCAGGCTCGACGCGAGGATGCGGGCGATCCGGTCCTCGCCGAGCGAGGCCAGGCTCCAGCCGTCGCCCTGATCCGGCAGCGCGACCAGACGGGCCGCGAGGTCGGCGGGCGTGGTGACGGCCTCGAGGTCCAGGTCGCCGGCGCGGTCACCGAGCAGGCTGCCCAGCAGTTCCCGCACCTCCGCCAGGGCGGCGTCGGCGGACACCGGCCCGGCCCCGGCCGGAGCCAGGTGGCTGTCGAGCATGGCCAGGGTGACGACCTGCTCGCCCTCGCCCTGCAGTCGCACCGCGACCGCGTGGGCGAGGACGCCGCCGAGCGACCAGCCGAGCAGGTGGTACGGCCCGGACGGCTGCACCGACCGGATCGCGGCCACGTAGTCGGCGGCCCAGTCCTCGATCGAATCCGGCAGCACGCCATCGGCTTTCAGGGCCGGTGACTGCAGACCGTAGATCGGCCGGTCGGCGTCCAGGTGGGCGGCCAGGCCCGCGAAGGACCAGGAGATGCCGCCGACCGGGTGGATGCAGAACAGCGGTTCCGCGCTGCCCTCGCGGCGCAGCGGCAGCAGCACGTCCAGCGCGGCCTCCGGGTCGGCGCCGCTCGCCGCCTCCAGTTCCCGGGCCAGCTCGCCCGGGGTGAACGCGGTGAACAGCAGCAGCACCGGGACCGTGGTGCCGAGCAGTTCGCCCAGTCGCGACGCCAGCCGGGCCGCGACCAGCGAGGTGCCGCCGAGCTCGAAGAAGCTGTCGTCCAGGCCGACCCGCTCGAGGCCGAGCACCTCGGCGAAGGCGGCGCACACGGTGGTCTCCAGCTCCGTTGCCGGAGCCCGGAATTCGCGGGCGGCGAACTCGGGAGCCGGGAGCGCCCGGCGGTCGAGCTTGCCGGAGGTGTTGAGCGGCAGGGCGTCCAGGGTCACGAAGGCCGAGGGCACCATGTACGACGGCAGGCGCTGCGCCAGCGCGCGGCGGACGGCGTCGGTGTCCGGGGCGCCGGAGTCCGCCGGCACCAGGTAGGCGACCAGGTGCTCGCCGCCGCTGTCCTGACCCGGCCAGACCACGACCACGGCCTGGTCGATCTCGGGCAGCGCGGTCAGCGCCGTCTCGACCTCGCCGAGCTCGATGCGCAGGCCGCGCAGCTTCACCTGGAAGTCGGTGCGGCCCAGGTACTCCAGCTCACCGTCCCGGTTCCACTTGACCAGGTCACCGGTGCGGTACATGCGCTCCGACCCGCCGAACGGGTTGGCCACGAAGCGATCCGCGGTCAGGTCGGGGCGTTCCACGTACCCGGTGGCGAGCTGGTCGCCGGCCAGGTAGAGCTCACCGGCGACACCCGCCGGAACCGGCCGCAGGCGCGAATCCAGCACGTAGACCCGGGTGTTGAACACCGGGCGGCCGATCGGGACGGTGTCCGCGTCGGCGTCGACGACCCGGTGGTAGGTGACATCGACGGCGGCCTCGGTGGGACCGTACAGGTTGTGCAGCTCCGCGCCCGTGAGCGCCCGCAGCCGCTGGGCCACGCCACCGGGCAGCGCCTCACCGGAGGCGAACACCTGGCGCAGCCCGGTGCATCCGGCCGCGGCCGGCTCGGCCACGAAGGCCGCCAGCATCGAGGGCACGAAGTGCGCGGTGGTGACGCCCTCGGCGTCGATGACGCGGGCCAGGTAGGCCGGATCGCGATGGCCTTCGGGGGCGGCCACCACCAGGCGTGCGCCGACCTGCAAGGGCCAGAAGAACTCCCACACCGACACGTCGAAGGTGGCGGGCGTCTTCTGCAGCACCACGTCCGCGGCGGTGAGCCGGTACTCGGACTGCATCCACACCAGGCGGTTGACGATCGCCTGATGCGACACCGCGACGCCCTTGGGGCGGCCGGTGGAGCCGGAGGTGAAGATGACGTACGCGGTGTTCCCCGCGACCAGGCCGTGCCGGCGTTCCCGCGCGGTGATCGGCTCGGACGGGTAGCCGCCGAGCTCGAGCCGGTCCAGTCGCACGGCCGGAATCGCTTCGTCCAGCTCGAGATCCGCGGCGGTCAGCACCAGGACGGGCCGCGCGGTGTCGAGGATGTGAGCGATCCGCTCCTCCGGCTGGGCCGGGTCGACGGGCACGTAGGCGGCGCCGGTCTTGATCACCGCGTAGATGGCCACCACCAGGTCGGCGGAGCGCGGCAGCGCCAGGGCCACGGTGTCGTGGGCGCCGACGCCGTGCTCGATGAGGAAGCGCGCCAGGCGGTTCACCCGCGCGTCCAGGTCGGCATAGGTGAGCGCCAGGCCCTCGGCCACCAGGGCGATGTTCCAGGGGTTGGCGGCCACGGCCGCGTCGAACAGCGAGACCAGGGTGGGTTCGGGTTCGACCCCGAAGACCGCCGCCGAGTCGTTCCACTCCTCGAGGAGGAGCGTGCGCTCGTCCGCGTCGAGGAGCTCGATGTCACCGGTCCGCACCGACGCGTCGGCGATGACCGTGTCGAGCACCCGCTGGAAGCGGCGCACGAACGACTCCACGGTGGCGGCGTCGAACAGGGCGGTCGCGTAGGTCATGGTGGCGGTCAGTCCGGCGGGAGTTCCGTCGGCGTCGTAGCTGTCCACGATGACCAGGTGCAGGTCGAACTGTGTGACGTCGCTGTCGAATTCGACGGCGGCGACGGTGAGCCCGTCCAGGTCGAAGGCGGCCGGACGCTGGTTGTTGAAGGAGAAGCCGACCTGCACCAGCGGGTGGCGCGCGGTCGAGCGCTCCGGCTTCAGCACCTCGACCAGGCGCTCGAACGGCACGTCCGGGTTGCCGAAGGCGGCGACGTCCTCGGTCTTGATCCGGCGCAGCAGCGCGTCGAAGCCCTCGGCCGGGTCGATGCCGGTGCGCAGCACCAGCGTATTGACGAACATGCCGACCAGGTTGTCGAGCGCGGCGTCCTCGCGGCCCGCGATCGGGGTGCCGACCGCGATGTCGGCCGACCCGGTGAGCCGCGACAGCAGGGTCGCGAACGCGGCGTGCACCGTCATGAACAGGGTGGCCCCGTTCGCGCGGCCCAGATCGGTGAGGGCGGCGTGGGTTTCGGCGTCGACGGTGAAATCGACGCGACGGCCCGCGGTCTCCAGCACCACCGGGCGCGGCCGGTCGGTCGGCAGCTCGAGCTGCGGGGGCAGCCCGGCCAGACGCTCGGTCCAGAAGCCCAGCTGACGGGAGATCAGCGAATCCGGATCGTCCTCGGCGCCCAGCAGATCGCGCTGCCAGACCGCGAAGTCCGAGTACTGCACCGGCAGCGGCGTCCACGCCGGGGCGACGCCGGACTTGCGGGCCGCGTAGGCGGTCATGACATCGCCGGCCAGCGGGGCCAGCGAGGCGCCGTCACCCGCGATGTGGTGCATGACCACCACGAACACGTGGTCCTCGGGGGCCAGCCGGTACAGCGCGGCCCGCAGCGGCACCGACGCGGTGACGTCGAAACCCTGGCCGATCAGTTCGGTGACCGCCGCGACGACGGTCTCCTCGGTCACCGGAATCGCTTCCAGCGCGGGCAGTTCCGCGACCGCGGCGGCGGGCAGCACGACCTGCACCGGGCCGGTCGCCGTCTCCGGGTAGACCGTGCGCAGCACCTCGTGCCGGACCACCACGTCGGCGATCGCGGCCTGCAGCGCCGCCACGTCCAGCGGTCCGGTCAGGCGGATCGGGAGCGGGATGTTGTAGGCGGTCGAATCCGGATCCAGTCGGTTGAGGAACCAGATGCGCTGCTGCGCGGGCGATACCGGCACCGGCTCGTCGCCGGTGCGCGGAAGCAGCGGCGGGCGGACCGCGGCGTTCAGGTCGGCCGCGACCGCGGCGGCGGCCAGCGCCTCCAGGTTCGGGGCCTCGAACACCGCGCGCACCGGCACCTGCGCGCCGAACGCGGCGGACAGCCGCACGGCCACCTGGGTGGCGGTCAGCGAGTTGCCGCCGAGGGCGAAGAACTCGTCGGCCAGACCGACCCGCTCCGCGTCCTCGATGCCCAGCACCGCGGCCACGATGCCGGCGACGGTGCGCTCGGCGTCGGTGCGCGGGGCGACGAACTCGGCGGTGCGGAGTTCGGGCTTGGGCAGGGCGCGGCGGTCCAGTTTGCCGTTGACGGTCAACGGGATTCCGTCCACCACCACGAAGGCCGACGGGATCATGTAGGACGGCAGCCGCTCGGCGGCCCCGTCGCGGACGGCATCCACGGCGGGCGTGATGCCGTCCTCCGGCACCAGGTAGGCCACGATGCGCTGATCGCCCGGCTGGTCCTCGCGCACGATGACCGCCGCCTGCGCGACGCCCGGCTGTGCGAGCACGGCCGCTTCGATCTCGCCGAGTTCGATGCGGAAGCCGCGCACCTGGACCTGATCATCGGCGCGGCCCAGGTATTCGAGTTCGCCGTCGCGGTTCCAGCGGGCCACGTCACCGGAGCGGTAGAGCCGCTCGCCCGGCGCGCCGAAGGGGCTGGCCACGAAGCGGGTCGCGGACAGGTCCGGGCGGTTCATGTAGCCGCGCGCCAACTGCGCACCGGCCACGTAGAGCTCGCCGGAGACGCCGACCGGTACCGGGCGCAGGCGCTCGTCGAGCACGTAGGTGCGCAGCCCGCGGATGGCCTCACCGATCACCGAACCGGTTGCGGCGGCGATGGTTCCGGCGTCCAGGGACCGGTGGGTGACGTGCACCGTGGTCTCGGTGATGCCGTAGATGTTCACCAGGCGCGGCTCGGCGTCGCCGCGGCGGGCGACCCAATCCGAGAGGCGGCGCAGTTCCAGGGCCTCACCGGCGAGGATCAGGTATCGCAGCGACAAGTCGTGCGCGGTGCCGGCCGCCGCCGCGAGGCGGTCCGCCTCGTCGAGCTGGTAGAAGGCCGAGGGGGTCTGGTTGAGCACGGTGACCCGCTCCCGGCTGAGCAGTTCGAGGAACTGCTCCGGGGAGCGCGAGAGCAGGAAGTCGACCACCACGACCTTGCCGCCGTGGAAGAGCGGGCCCCACAGCTCCCACACCGAGAAGTCGAAGGCGTAGGAGTGGAACAGAACCCACACATCGTCCTGGCTGAACTCGAACTCGGGAACGATGTTCTCCATGAGCTGCACCACGTTCCGGTGCGTCACGCCGACGCCCTTGGGGCGGCCGGTGGAGCCGGAGGTGTAGAGCACGTAGGCCAGGTTGTCCGGGTGCAGCGGGGCGGGACGGTCGGCATCGGTGACCGGCGTGCCCGGCCAGTCCTGCGCATCCTCGTCCAGGCGAATGATGTTCAGCGCGGCGGTCGCCGCACCTCCCAGCGCTTGTTCGACGCCGACGGTGGAGTCGGTGATGACGCTGGTCGGCTTCGCGTGCTCGAGCACGTAGCCGATGCGGTCGGCCGGGTAGGCCGGGTCCAGCGGCACGTAGCCCGCGCCGGCCTTGAGCACGGCCAGCAGGGCGACGACCAGCTCCGCGGTGCGCGGCAGCAGCACCGCGACCAGGGATTCCGGGCCCGCGCCCTGGCTGATCAGCCTGCGCGCCAGCATGTTCGCGCGCCGATCCAGTTCGGCGTAGGTGAGCTGCTCGTCGCCGAAACCGACGGCGATCCGCTCGGGGTGGCGTGCCACCGCGTTCTCGAACAGGCTCGTGATGGTGTCGCCGGTCTCGCCGATGCCCGCGCCCGGATCGCTCCACAGCTCGAGCACATCGCGGCGCTCGGCCGCCTCCATCAGCTCGATGTCACCGATCGGCGCGGTCGCGTCGGCGGCCACGGCGCGCAGCACGCGCTCCAGGCGTTCGGCGAAGGACGCGATGGTCCCGGCATCGAAAAGGTCGGTGGCGTAGTTCCATTCGAGCGCCAGCCGCCCCTCGGCGTCCGGCTCGTCGGAGACGGTGACCTGGAGGTCGAAGCGGGACACCGGGGCCTCGTAGTCGACGCCGGCCAGGGTCAGGCCGGGCGCCGAGTAGGTCGGGGTGTCCAGGTTCATGTACGCCAGGGCCACGGTGAACAGCGGGTTCCGCGCCTGGGTGCGGGACACCCCGAGCGCGTCCACGACCTGATCGAAGGGCACGGTCGCGTGGTCGAACGCGGCCAGGTCGGCGTCGCGGGTCTGCGCCAGCAGCGCGTCGAAACCGCGGCCGAGCTCGGGCTGGGTCCGCAGCACCAGGGTGTTGACGAACATGCCGACCAGGTCGTCGAGGGCGGCATTGCCGCGGCCCTCGATCGGGGTGCCGATGGCGATGTCGGTGCTCGCCGACAGGCGGGCCAGCAGCAGCGCCAGCGCGGCGTGCCACACCATGAACGGGGTGACGTTGTGCGCCTCCGCGATTCGCTTGATCGCGGCGGCCAGCTCGCCGTCGACCTTGGTGTGCAGGTACGCGCCGCGGCCGGACGCCACCTCCGGGCGGGGCCGGTCGGTGGGCAGGGACAGTTCCTCGGGCAGGTCGCGCAGCGTCTCGGTCCAGAACGCGAGTTCGCGGTCCCCGATGAGCTCGAGGGTGGCCCGCTGCCAGAGCGCGAAGTCGGCGTACTGCACGGGCAGGTCGGTCCACTCCGGCGCGTGTCCGGCCGCCCGGGACAGGTAGGCGGTGACGGTGTCGCGCAGCAGCGGGTTCATCGACTGGCCGTCGCCCGCGATGTGGTGCTGCACCACGACCAGCACATGGCTGTCCTCGGATTCGCGCAGCAGCGCGGCGCGGATCGGCACGGTGGTGGTGACGTCGAATCCGGTGTTCGCGAAGGCCGCGATCCAGGCCGGGTCGACGGCGTTCGCGCCAGTGTGGATCTCGAGCGGGAGCGGCGCGGTCTCGGCGGGCAGGATCAGCTGGTAGCCGACGCCGTCCGCGTCCGACGGGTAGATGGTGCGCAGCGCCTCGTGACGGGTGACGACGTCACCGAAGGCCGCCAGCAGGACGCTGGTGTCGATCTCGCCGGTGATCCGGACCGCCGAGGGCAGGTTGTAGGCCGCGGATTCTGGGTCCAGCCGGTTGAGCAGCCACATGCGGGTCTGCACCGGGGACAACGGGATTCGCTCCGGCCGGATCATGCGCCGCAGCGCCAGGCCGGTGCCCGCCGCGGTGGCCAGCGCGGCCAGGCCCGCGACCGTCGGGGCCTCGAACAGCTGACGCACGCTGAGCTCCACGCCGAGAGCCGCGTTGGCGCGGGCGATCAGGCGCATACCGAGCAGCGAGTTGCCGCCGCGAGCGAAGAAGTCGTCGTCCGCGCCGAGGGTGACGCCGCCGAGCAGGTCCCCGGCGAGAGCGGCCAGGGTGGCCTCCGCGCCGGGCGCGGGCGCCCGGAAGGCGACGGTGGTCGCGGTGAACTCGATGGCGGGCAGGGCCGCCCGGTCCAGCTTGCCGACGGTGGTGAGCGGCATCGTGTCCAGCACCGCCACGTGGGCGGGCACCATGTACGAGGGCAGCTGGGTGCGCGCGTGGGCCAGCACCGCCTCGGCGTCGAGCTGCTCGCCGGACACGTAGCCGACCAGGCAGTCCGCCCCGGTGGTGTCCTGGGCCAGCAGCACCACCGCGTTGGCCACGCCGGGCGCGGACAGCAGGGCGGCCTCGATCTCGCCGAGCTCGATGCGCTGACCGCGCAGCTTGATCTGGAAGTCGTTGCGGCCCATGTAGACCAGGTCGCCGGACCGATTCCAGCGCACCAGGTCGCCGGTGCGGTACATGCGCGCGCCGGGCACGCCGAACGGGTCGGCCACGAACCGGTCGGCGGTGAGCGCGCCGCGGCCCTGATAGCCGCGGGCCAGCTGGGCGCCGGCCAGGTAGAGCTCGCCGATGACGCCCATCGGCACCGGGCGCATGCGGGCGTCGAGCACGTAGGCGCGGGTGTTCCAGTTCGGGCGGCCGATGGCGACCTCGAAATCCGGGTCGGCGTCGGAGAACTCGTGGTAGATGGTCGAGATCGCGGCCTCGGTCGGACCGTAGGCGTTGTGCACCGAACCGCCGACCAGCTCACGCAGCCGGCCGAGCAGTTCGACGGGCAGCGCCTCGCCACCGGTGTGCAGGTGGCGGAACGACTTCAGGGCGTCGCCGTGGCCCTCGGCGATCAGCGCGGCCAGCACCGACGGCACGTGTTCGGCGATGGTGACGCCGAATTCGCGCATCAGGTCGGCCAGGTAGTCCAGGTCCAGCGGGCCCGGACGCGGAATCACCAGGGGCGCACCGACCATGGCGGGCAGGAAGCACTCCCACACCGAGACGTCGAAGGCCAGCGGTGCCCGCTGCATGATGCTGTCCTCGCGGGTGACGCCGTAGCGCTCCTCGAGCCAGCGCAGCTGGTTCATGATGGCGCGGTGGCTGGTGGCCACGCCCTTGGGCAGGCCGGTGGAGCCGGAGGTGTACAGCACGTAGGCGAGGTTGTCCGGATGCAGGACGCCGAGCCGGTCCGCGTCGGTGATCGGCGCGTCCGAGAACTCCTCCAGCGCAGCGGATTCCGCCAGCGCGGTGAGGTCGAGCACGCGCACGCCCGCGAGTTCGGGCAGCGTGGCCCCGCCGACGGTCAGCACCAGGGTGCTGTCCGAAGTGCCGAGCACATGCGCGATGCGGTCGGCCGGATGGGAGGGGTCGACCGGCACGTAGGCGGCGCCGGCGGCCACCACCGCGTACAGCGCGACCACCATGTCGACCGACCGCTGGGCGGTGACGCCGACGATCGCGTCCGGGCCGACGCCCTGCGCGATCAGCAGGCGGCCCAGGCGGTTCACGCGCCGGGCCAGGTCCGCGTAGCCGACCCGCTCGCCCTCGAAGACCAGCGCGTCCACGTCGGGATCCAGCGCGGCCCGCGCGTCGAGCAGTTCGGCCAGGGTCTCGACCGGCAGCGGCCGGGTGGTGGCATTGCGATCCACCAGCAGCGCACCGCGTTCGGCGCGCGACATGATCTCCACGTCACCGGCGGCGACGCGGGGATCGGCGAGCAGCGCCCGCAGCACGCGTTCGAAGGTCTCCTGGAAGCCGCCGATGGTGGCGGCGTCGAAAAGGTCGGTGGCGTAGGTGATGTAGACGTCGATGCCGCCGGGCGCGCCGTCGGCGCCGGTGGTCTCGGCCAGCGTCCAGTCCAGATCGAACTGGGTGGCGGTGGCGTCCACGGTGAGCACCTCGATGGCCAGGCGGTTCAGCTTGATGCTGGGCCGGGCGTGGTTCTGCAGGGTCAGCGTCACCTGGGCCAGCGGCGCGTGCGCCTGGGAGCGCACCGGATTCACCGCTTCGACCAGCATCTCGAACGGCACCACGGCGTGGTCGAAGGCGGTCAGGTCGGTGTCGCGGACCTGGGTGAGCAGCTCGGCCAGGGCGGCGTCCGGGCGTACCTCGGTGCGCAGCACCAGGGTGTTGACGAACATGCCGACCAGGTCGTCGAGGGCCTCGTCGCCGCGGCCCGCGACCGGGGTGCCGATCACGATGTCGGCGGTGCCGGACAGGCGGGCCAGCGTCACCGACAGCGCGGTGTGCAGCACCATGAACGGGGTGACCCGGCGCTCGGCCGCGAAAGCCAGGACGGCCGAGTGCAATTCGGCGTCGAAGCGGCCGCTGAAGCCCGCGCCGCGGCCGCTGGCCACGGCGGGACGGGGACGGTCGGTGGGCAGGGGCAGCACGTCCGGGACGCCGTGCAGGCGGCGGGTCCAGTGCGTGAGCTGCTGGGCCAGTATGGATTCCGGGTCTTCGGGGCCGCCGAGGGCGGCGCGCTGCCACAGCGCGAAGTCGGCGTACTGCACCGGCAGCGGCGCCAGGTTGGGGACCTCACCGGCGCAACGCGCCACGTAGGCGGTGGCGATGTCGCGGGTGAGCGGGCCGAAGGACCAGCCGTCGGCGGCGATGTGGTGCACCACCAGGACCAGCAGGTGGACGCCCGGCTCGTCGGCGAGTTCGAGCAGCCGGATGCGGAACGGCACCTCGGCGGTCACGTCGAAGGCGGTGCGCGCCACCGATTCCACCAGTCCGGGCAGTTCCGCGGCGGTGACGGACTCGGGGACCAGGTCGATCAGGCGGGTGCCGGTGGGCAGGATGAGCTGGCTCGCCTGGCCGTCATGCTCGGGGTAGATGGTGCGCAGGGTCTCGTGACGGTCCACCACGTCGGACACGGCCGCGCGCAGGGCCTCGATGTTCAGCGCGCCGGTGAGGCGCAGCGCGAACGGAATGGTGTAGCCGTCGCGAATGTCGAAGCGGTTGAGGAACCACAGCCGCTGCTGGGCGATGGACAGCGGGATGTGGTCGCCGCGTTCCTGCGCGACCACGGGCGGCAGCTCGACCAGCGTCTCGGCGTCGGCCGCGCGGATCTTGGCGGCCAGGCCCGCGACGGTGGCGTCCTCGAACACCGCGCGCAGCGGAATCCGCACGCCCGCGGCCTTGCCCAAGCGCGCCACCAGCTGGGTGGCGATGAGCGAGTTGCCGCCGAGGGAGAAGAAGTCGTCGTCCGCGCCGACCCGGGCCGCGCCGAGCAGAGAGGCGAAGACCTCCGCGACGATCCGCTCCTCGGGGCCGGTGGCTGCGCGGAAGGCGGTGGTGGCGGCGGCCGGGGCGGGCAGCGCGCCGCGGTCCAGCTTGCCGGAGCTGTTGACCGGGAAGGAGTCCAGGCTCATCAGGACGGCGGGCACCATGTAGACCGGTAGTCGCTGTGCCAGTTCGGCTTTCAGCGCCGCCACCGAGATCTCCGCACCCGCCGCGGGCACCAGGTAGCCGACCAGCTGCGCGTCGGCGCCGGAGCCGTGCACCACGACCACGGACTGGGCGACCTCGGGGTGCGCGGTCAGCGCGGCCTCGATCTCCCCCAGCTCGATGCGCAGACCGCGCAGCTTCACCTGGAAGTCGGTGCGGCCCAGGTACTCCAGCTCACCGTCCCGGTTCCACTTGACCAGGTCACCGGTGCGGTACATGCGCTCCGACCCGCCGAACGGGTTGGCCACGAAGCGATCCGCGGTCAGGCCCGGGCGGGCCACGTAGCCGACCGCCAGCTGGTCACCGGCGAGGTACAGCTCGCCCGCGACGCCCACCGGGACCGGGTGCAGGCGCGCGTCCAGCACATAGAGCTCGGTGTTGAAGGTGGGCCGGCCGATCGGCACGGCGTCCACGTCGGCATCGGTGACCTGGTGATAGGCCACCTCGACCGCGGCCTCGGTCGGGCCGTAGAGGTTGTGCAGTTCCGCGCCGGTCAGCTCGCGCAGCCGGTGCGCGGGCTTCGAGGACAGCGCCTCACCGGAGGCGAAGACGATCCGCAGCGAGCTGCAGCGCGCGGCGGCCTCCTCGGCGACGAAGACGGTCATCATGGACGGCACGAAGTGCGCGGCCGTGATGCCCTCGCGGGCGATGAGTTCGGCGAGGTACACCGGATCGCTGTGGCCCTCGGGCTTGGCGATCACCAGGCGCGCGCCGATCTGCAAGGGCAGGAAGAACTCCGGGACCGACACGTCGAAGGTCATCGGGGTCTTCTGCAGCACCACGTCGGCGGCGGTCAGGCCGTGCGCCGACCGGCCCCAGACCAGGCGGTTGACGATCGCGGCGTGGCTGACCGCGACGCCCTTGGGGCGGCCGGTGGAGCCGGAGGTGAAGATGACGTACGCGGTGTTGGAATCCCGCAGCGGGGCAATGCGATCCGCGTCGGTGATCGGCGCGTCGGCGATGCCGGTCAGGTCGAGCAGGTCGATGCGCACCTGGGCGGTGTCGAGCGGCAGGTCCGCGCCGGAGGTCAGCACGGTCACCGGGTCGGCGGTCTCGAGGATGTACTCGAGGCGGTCGGCCGGGTGGTCGGGGTCCAGGGGCAGGTAACCGGCGCCGGCGGCGGACACCGCGTACATGCCGATCACCAGGTCCAGAGAGCGCCGCATGCCCAGTGCGACCAGCGATTCCGGGCCGACGCCCTCGCTGATCAGCCAGCGCGCGAGCTGGCGGACGCGGCCCGCGAACTCGGCGTAGGACAGACTGGTAGCCGGTTGGGAGGTATCGGCGTGCTCGAAGGTGACGGCGATCGCGTCGGGGGTGCGGGCGACCTGGTCCTCGAACAGCGAGATCAGGGTCTTGGCGTCCGCGGCGGCGCCCGGGGTCAGGCCCAGCGCGGCGTCCACGTCGAAGGCGGTGTCGTTCCAGCCGCGCACGACCAGGTCGCGCTCGGCCTCGCCGAGCAGGTCGATGTCGCCGACCAGGACGGAGGCGTCGGCGGCCACGGCGGCCAGCAGGCGGCCGAACTGCTCGGTGAGCGAGGCCGCGGTGGCGGCGTCGAACATCTCGGTGGCGTAGCGCAGGTTGCCGGTCAGACCGGACTGCTCGCCGAGTTCGCCGACGACCAGGTGCAGGTCGAACTTGACTGTGGGGTCGTCGATCTCGACGGGGGTGACGGCCAGTTCGGGCAGCTCGAAGGCGCCCGTGCCGCCGCTCATCCGGGCGTCGTTGAACGACAGCATGACCTGGGCCAACGGCGGCGCGCCGGTGGCGCGGTCCACGGCCAGCACGTCCACGATGCGCTCGAAGGGCAGTTCGGCGTGGCCGAAGGCGGCCAGGTCGGCGGTGCGCACCGTGCCCAGCAGATCGGCGAAGCTCCGGTCGGCCTCGACCTGGGTGCGCAGCACCAGGGTGTTGACGAACATGCCGATGAGGGCGTCGAGTTCGCGTTCGCCGCGGCCGCCGATCGGGGAGGCGACCGGGATGTCGGCGGTGCCGGAGGCACGGGCCAGCAGGGCCGCGAAGGCGGCGTGCACGACCATGAACAGGGTGACGCCGTGCGCGCGCGCCAGCTCGCGCAGTCCGGCGGCCACGGTCTCGTCGACCGAGAACGGCACGGCCGCACCGGCATTGGTGGCCACGGCGGGGCGGGGGCGGTCGGCCGGCAGGGCGAGCTGCGGCGGCAGGCCGGCCAGGGTCTCGCGCCAGAACTCGATCTGCTGGTGGGCGACGGTGCCGGGGACCTCGGCGTCGCCGAGCAGTTCGTGCTGCCAGAGGCTGTAGTCGGCGTACTGCACGGCCAGCGGTTCCCAGCCGGGCTCCTGGCCCGCGACCCGGGCCAGGTAGGAGCGCATCAGGTCGCCGATGAGGGGCTGCAGCGACAGCGCGTCGGCGGCGATGTGGTGCACGACCACGGCCAGCACGTACTCGGTCTCCGCGGCGGCCTCGTCGTCGAGGACGAACAGCGCGATGCGGGAGGGCAGTTCGGCGGTGACGTCGAATCCGGCGGTGGCGAAGGCGGTGATCGCCCCGGTCACCTCGGCCGCGGTGACCGGCACCGGGCTCAGGCTCAGGCCGATGTCGGCGATGTCCAGGATCTGCTGGTACGGACCGGCTTCCGAGTCCGGGTAGCTGGTGCGCAGCGACTCGTGGCGGGCCAGCACGTCCAGGGTGGCCTGCTCGAGGGCGGCGATGTCCAGGGTGCCGCGCAGGCGCAGCACGATCGGCAGGTTGTAGACGCTGTGCTCGCCGTCCTCGGCCTCGATGCGGTTGAGGAACCACAGGCGCTGCTGGGCGGGCGAGAGCGGAATGCGCTCCGGGCGCGGACGCGCGGCCAGCACCGGCCGGGCGGCATCGGGGTTCGCGGCCACCAGCGCGGCGGCCAGGCCCTCGACGGTGGAGAACTCGAACAGCAGGCGCACCGGCACCCGGGAGCCGAGCTCGGCGCCGATGCGGGAGGTGACCCGGGCGGCGTCCAGGGAGCTGCCGCCCAGGGCGAAGAAGTCGTCGTCGAGACCGGCGCGCTCGGCGTTCAGCACCTCGGCGAACACGGCCGCCACCAGGCGCTGGGCCGGGTCGACCGGCTCACGGAAGGCCTTGGCGCGCAACTGCGGAACGGGCAGCGCCTTGCGGTCCAGCTTGCCGCTGGAGTTGAGCGGCAGTTCGGGCAGCGCCATCAGGGCGGTGGGCACCATGTAGGGCGGCAGCACCCGGGTCAGGCCCTCGCGCAGGGTCTCCGGGTCCAGTTCGACGCCGGGGGCGGGCACCACGTATCCGGCCAGGAAGTCGCCGGAGTCGGCGCCGACCAGGCGCACCGCGGCCTGGGCCACCTCGGGGGCCAGCAGCAGGGCGCTCTCGATCTCGGCCAGTTCGATGCGCTGGCCGCGGAACTTGATCTGGAAGTCGAGGCGCTCGAGGTAGACCAGCTCGCCGTCCTCGGTCCACTTCACCAGGTCGCCGGTGCGGTACATGCGCTCGCCTGGCCGGCCGAAGGGGTTGGCCACGAACCGATCCGAGGTCAGGTCGAAGCGGCTGTGGTAGCCGCGGGCCAGCTGGGCGCCGGCCAGGTACAGCTCGCCCGGCACGCCGATGGCGACCGGGTGCAGACGCGAATCCAGCACGAACACCTGGGAGTTCCACTCCGGCTCGCCGATCGGGACGGCGAGGGTGTCGGAGCGGTGCGCCTCCCGGAAGGTGATGGACACCGCGGCCTCGGTGGGGCCGTACAGGTTGTGCACGCCGGCGTCGCTGACCGCCCAGAAGGCGGTCACGGTCTCGGGCGGCAGCGCCTCGCCGATGACGAAGATGTCGCGCAGCGAGTCGAGTTCGCCCGCCTCGGCGTGCGCGGCGAACACCGACAGCATGGACGGCACGAAGTCGGTCAGCGTGACCTGATGCCGGGCAATGGTTTCCGCGATGTAGCGCGGGTCGCGGTGGCCGTCGGGGGTGGCGACCACCAGGGTCGCGCCCGCGCGCAGCGGCAGGAAGTAGCCCCACAGCGAGACGTCGAAGGTGGTGGCGGTCTTCTGCAGGTAGACGTCCTGGGCGCGGACGCCGTACTCGGCCTGCATCCAGGCCAGCTGGTTGGCGATGGCGCGGTGGGTGATCGCGACGCCCTTGGGCTTGCCGGTGGAGCCGGAGGTGAACAGCACGTAGGCGGGGTGGTCGGGGTGCAGGACCCCGTGCCGCTCCTTGTCGCCGATCTTGGCGGCGGAGTAGTCCTCGAGGTTCAGTTCGTCGAGGTGGTGCAGGGGCACGCCGATGGTCGCGGGCAGCGTGAAACCATCACGGCGGGTGGTGAGCACCGAGTGCGGGCCCGCGGTGGCCAGGATGTGGCCGATCCGCTCGGCCGGGTGCGCGGGGTCGACCGGCACGTAGGCGCCGCCCGCGCGCAGCACGGCGTACATGGCCACGACCAGTTCCACCGAGCGCGCCATGGCCAGCACGACCAGCGATTCCGGGCCGACACCGGCGGCGATGAGGTGCCGCGCCAGGCGGTTGGCCCGCTCGGAGAACTCCGTGTAGGTCAGCTCGGTGTCGCCGAAGACCAGCGCGCGGTTCTTCGGGGTGCGCGCGACCTGGGAGTCGAAACCCTGGTGCAGGAACAGATCCGGGACGCGGGCGCCGGTGGCGTTCCAGCTGGAGGTGACGTAGTCGTACTCCCCGGCGTCGAGCAGTTCGATATCGCCGACGGCGACGGTGGCGTCCGCGGTGACGGCGGTCAGCAGACGGGTGAACTTGGCGGCCAGCTCGCGCACCGTGTGGTCGTCGAAAAGGTCGGTGGCGTAAGTGTATTCGACCCGGTAGCCGTCACCGGCGGTGTTCACCGTGAGCTGCAGGTCGAACTTGGCGATGCCCGGATCGAAGTCCAGTTCCTCGGCCGTGAGGCCGGGCAGCCCGGCGGTCAGCTCGCCCAGGTTCTGCATGAACAGGGCCACCTGGAACAACGGGTGGCGGTTGCGGGCGCGCGGCGGGTTGAGCACCTCGACCAGACGCTCGAACGGCACGTCGCGGTGGGCGAAGGCGCGCAGATCGCGGTCGCGCACATGGGCGATGAGGTCGCCGAAGGAGTCCGCGCCGCGGACCTCGGTGCGCAGCACCAGGGTGTTGACGAACATGCCGACCAGGTCGTCGAGGGCCTGATCGCCGCGTCCGGCCACCGGGGTGCCGATGGCGATGTCGGTGGTGTTGGACAGCCGGGCCAGCACGGCGGCCAGCGCGGCGTGCAGCACCATGAACGGGGTGGCGCGGTGCGCGGCGGCCAGCTTGTCCACCGCGGCCCGCAGGTCGGCGGCCAGCACGGTCTCGAAGGTCGCGCCGCGGCCGCTGGAGGCGGCGGGTCGTGGGCGGTCGGCGGGCAGGTCCAGCTGGGCGGGCAGCTCGGCGAGTTCGTCCGTCCAGAAGGAGATCTGGCGGGCGGACACCGAGTCCGGGTCGGACTCGTCGCCCATCCAGGCGCGCTGCCACAGCGCGTAGTCGGCGTACTGCACGGCCAGCGGCGCGAACTGCGGGCGCTGCCCGGCCTGGCGGGCCACGTAGGCCAGCACCAGGTCGCGCACCAGCGGGCCGATGGAGGCGCCGTCGGCGGCGATGTGGTGGGCCACCACGACCAGGGTGTGGTCGCCGGGGCCCGAGCGCAGCAGCCGGGCCCGCAGCGGCACCTCGGCGGTGACGTCGAAACCCTGTGCGGCCAAACCCAGTACGGTGCCGACCAGCTGGTCCTCGGGCACGTCGCGCGGGGTCAGGTCGACCGCGGCGGCGGGCAGCACCATCTGGGCCGGGCCCTGCTCGGCGGCCGGGTAGTAGGTGCGCAGCGACTCGTGGCGCTCCACCACATCGGCGAAGGCGGCCGCCAGCGCCGCGGTGTCGAGGTCGCCGCGCAGCCGCAGCGCGAACGGCATGTTGTCCACCGCGGCCGGATCGAATTCGTCGGCGGCCGGATCGTATTCGCTGCGCGCGTAGTGGTTGAGGAACCACATGCGCTGCTGGGCGGGCGAGAGCGGGATGTGGTCCGGGCGCGGGCCCGCGGTCAGCGGCGGCCGGGCCGGGCCCGGATTGTCGCCCAGCGCGGCCAGCGCGGACACCGTCGGCCGCTCGAAGAAGTCGCGCACGTCCACGGTGACGCCGAGGGTCTCGCGGATGCGGGCGATGGCACGGGTGGCGATCAGGGAGTTGCCGCCGATGGTGAAGAAGTCGTCGTCCGCGCCGACCACCTCGAGGTCGAGCAGGTCGGCGAAGATGGCCGCGACCGCCTCCTCCGCGGCGGTCTCCGGGGCGCGGTAGGCGGTGACGGCGTCGGCGAAGTCCGGTTCGGGCAGCGCCCGGCGGTCCACCTTGCCGTTCACATTGAGCGGCAGCCGCTCCATCGGCACCAGCAGCGACGGCACCATGTACTCGGGCACGTGGGTGCGCGCGGTGGAAAGCACGGCGGCACTGTCGATCTCGTGTCCGTCGGCGGCCACCACGTAGCCGACCAGGTTCTGCTCGCCGTCGGCGCGGGTGTGCATGAGCACCGCCGCCTGCGCGACGGCGGCGTCGCGGCGCAGCGCGGTCTCGACCTCGCCGAGCTCGATGCGCAGACCGCGCATCTTCACCTGGAAGTCGCTGCGGCCCACGTATTCCAGCTCGTCGGGGCCGTTGTCGGGGTTGGACACCCAGCGCACCAGGTCGCCGGTGCGGTACATGCGATCGCCGGCGGGACCTTCCGGGTTGGCCACGAAACGCTCGGCGGTCAGGCCGGAGCGACCGGCGTAGCCGCGGGCCAGCTGCGGGCCGGCGATGTAGAGCTCGCCGACCACGCCGACCGGCACGGGACGCAGATCCTCGTCCAGGACCAGCACTTCCACGTCGTCGCCGGGGCTGCCGATCGGGATGGAGTCGACGTCGGCGGCGGTGACCTCGTGCGAGGTGGCCAGCACGGTGGACTCGGTCGGGCCGTACACGTCGAAGAGGGTCGCGCCACTGACGCTGCGGAAGTCAGCGGCGGTTCCGACGGGGACGGTCTCGCCACCGGTGAGCAGGTAGCGCAGCGAGTCGGGCATCTCCTCGCCGCTGCGCATCACCTCGCCCACCAGCGCGGCCAGCATGGAGGTCACGAAGAACGCGGTGGTGACCCGGGATTCGCGGATCACCCGCACCAGGTAGGCCGGGTCCAGGTGACCGTCGGGGCGGGTCATCGCGATCCGCGCGCCGGTGGTCAGGGGCCAGAAGATCTCCCACACCGAGGCGTCGAAGGTGGTGGAGGTCTTGAACAGCAGCGCGTCCTGGTCGGTGATCCGGAACTGCCGCTGCTGCCAGCGCAGGAAGGCGATCACCGCGCGGTGCGGAATGGCCACGCCCTTGGGGCGGCCGGTGGAGCCGGAGGTGAAGATGACGTAGGCCAGATTGTCCGGGCCCGGCTGGGACAGCTCCGGGTCGTCGGCCGGGGACAGCAGCCGGTCGCCGTTGATGCCCAGTTCCCGTGCGTTGTCCTCGAATTCGTCGATGCGCAGCACCGGCGCGGCGATCTCGAACGGCGGGTGGTCGGCGGTGGTGGTGAGCACGACGGCGGGCTTGGCCACCTCGAGCACGTAGGAGGTGCGCTCGGCCGGGTGGTCCGGATCGATCGGCACGTACGCGCCGCCCGCCTCCAGGATGGCGAACATGCCGACCAGCAGTTCGAAGGAGCGGCGCACCGCCAGGCCCACCAGCACGTCCGGACCGACGCCCAGGGTGCGCAGGTGGCGCGCGAGAACGGTGACGCGCGTGGCGAATTCGGCGTAGGTGAGGGTCTCGCCCTCGTAGTCCACGGCGATGGCGTCCGGGGTGCGCTGGACCTGCGCCCGGAACTGGGTGCTGAGCGTCTCGACCGGGGCCAGCTTGGGGTCCAGGACATCGGACGCCGCGAGCACGGCGTCGTCGACCAGGGCTTCGAGCGCCGCGGTCAGGCCGCCGGCCTCGCCGTCCATGAGGCCGGGCAGCTGGCCGGAGACCACCACCTGGATCAGCGCCTCGGGCTCGAGCGCGCCGCCCATGGCCTCGCTCAGCATGGCGATCTCGGCGGCCAGGACACCGTAGGCGACGGTGTCGCCCGCGTAGCGCAGCGCGACGCGGTCGGCGTCCAGCTCGGCCACGACGGCGATCAGACATGGTAGGTCGCCCACGCCGTAGGCCCGGCGCAAGGCCGTGACCCGTCCGGTCCGGTTGGTGGCGATCGACTCTGCGTAGTGCATCAGAGGCTTCCTTCCGACGTGCTTTCCGTGCTGAGGACCAGGGCCTGCGCGTCCGCGGTGAGCGTGCTCAGGACCTGACGGAGTCCGGCCGCGCCGAGGGCGGCCAGAATGCCGGGCACCAGCCCGGCGAGTGCCACGTTGACCAGCGCCTCCGGCTTCGCGGCGGCGCCCATGGCGCGGGCGGTGACGGCGATCTTCTCGGCGAGATCCCGGTACGTCACCGTGTGCTCGCCGTGCGTGACGGCGACCGCCGCGGGAGCGGCGGCCGCGGCGGCGGCGATCAGGGTCGGCAGGTCGGCCGCGGCAGAGGTGGAGGAATGCTGCTGCGGTGCGACCGATTCGGCCTTCGGAGCACCGGCGCCGGGGCGGCGCGTGCGCTCCGCCTCGGTCCGGATGTCGATGGCGCGCAAGGACACGTCCGGGTTCGCGACGACGGTGTCGAGGACCGTCCCCAGGCGCTGAGCCAGCAGACGCACGGAGTCGGCCTCGAAAATGTCTGTCGCGTACCCGAATCGCATGTCCAGGCCGGTCACCTTCCCGGCCGCGTCGTGCTGCTCGATGCCGGTGAGCTGGAGGTCGAACTTGGCCTCGATCAGCTCGGGTTCGAGCGCCGCCACGGTCAGCCCGGGCAGTTCGACCGACACCGGGGCCATGTTCTGGAAGGCGAAGGCCACCTGGAACAACGGGTTCACCGAGGCCGAACGGCCCCGGCCGGTGGCGGCCAGCACGGCCTCCACCACCCGCTCGAACGGGACGTCACCGTGGTCGAACGCGGCCAGATCGCGATCGCGCACCTGCTTCAGCAGGTCGGTGAAGGTCAGTTTTCCGTCCACCTCGGTGCGCAGCACCACGGTGTTGACGAACATGCCGATCAGGTCGTCCAGTGCCCGCTCACCGCGACCGGCGACGGGAACGCCGATCGAGATGTCGCGCTGGCCGGACAGTTTGGCCAGCAACACGGTGAAGGCGGCGTGCACGACCCCGAACAGGGTGGCGCCGTGCGCGCGGGCCAGGGTCGACAGTCGTTCGACGGTGTCGGAGTCCACCGCGAAATCGATCGTCTTGCCCAGCATTTCCCGCCGCGCCGGCCGGGGCCGGTCGGTGGGCAGCTCCAGCTGGTCCGGGGCGGAGGACAGTTCGTCCACCCAGAAGGCCAGCTGGCGCGAGAGCAGGCTCTGCGGATCGGCGTCGGAGCCGAGCACAGTGCGCTGCCAGGCGGCGTAATCGCCGTACTGGACCTCGAGGGGGGTCCAGGCGGGAGCGGCGCCGGACGTACGGGAGGTGTACGCCAGCACCAGGTCCCGGGTCATGGGCAGCACCGAGTAGCCGTCGGCGCTGATGTGGTGCAGCACCACCATGAGGACGTGCTCGTCCGGAGCCAGTTCGAACAGCACGACCCGCACCGGCGGGGCCAGGGTCACATCGAAGCCCGCCGCGGCCACCTCGACCAGCGCGGCCTGGAGGTCGTTCTCCGACACCGGAACCGGGGTCAGCTCACCGTCGAGCTCGCCGATCTCCAGCACCACCTGCACGGCCTCGCCGTCCACCTCGGGGTAGCGGGTGCGCAGGATCTCGTGGCGCTCCAGCACATCCCGCAGGGCCGCCGTCAGCGCGGCCCGATCGAGATGTCCGGTGAGCCGGATGGCGGTCGGCACGTTGTAGGCGCCCGACTCCGGCTGCAGGCGGTTGAGCACCCACATCCGCTGCTGCGCCAGCGACAGCGGGGCCGGGCCCGCGTCGGTGCGGCGCACCAGCGGCGGCAGCGCGTCGGCGTGGTCGGCGGTGGCGATCCAGGTCGCCAGGCCGTCCACGGTCGGCGCCTCGAACAGGGCCGAGACCGGCACCCGCACACCGAGATCCGCGCCGAGCCGGGCGGCCAGGCGGGTCGCCATCAGCGAGTTGCCGCCGAGGGCGAAGAAGTCGGTGTCCAGGCCGATGAGGACGTCCTCGGCCGCGCCGATCACCTCGGCGAAGCCCGCCGCGACCGCCTGCTCGACGGCCGTGGTCGGCTCGCGGTAGGCCGCGACCGCGAAGACCGGCTCCGGCAGCCGGGCCCGGTCCACCTTGCCGTTGGCGTTCAGCGGCAGGGCGTCCAGGATCACGAGCGCGGCCGGGACCATGTACTTCGGCAGCTCCGCGCCCAGGGCGGCGCGCAGCGCGGCCGACACCTCGTCGCGGTTCTCGTCGGCGGTGCCGGGCACCGCGGCGTAGGCGACCAGGCGCGATCCCGCGTCACCCGCGGTGCGGGCGACGGCGACCGCGGCGGTGACGCCGGGCTGGCGGCGCAGCGCGGTCTCGACCTCACCGAGCTCGATCCGGAAACCGCCGATCTTGACCTGGAAGTCGGCGCGATCGATGTACTCGAGCGCCCCGTCCTCACGCCAGCGGACGATGTCGCCGGTGCGGTACATGCGGCCGCCCGCGAACGGGTCGGCCACGAAGCGGTCGGCGGTCAGGGCCGGGCGGCCGAAGTAGCCGCGGGCCAGCTGCGCACCCGACAGGTACAGCTCGCCGGGCACGCCGACCGGGACCGGCGAGAGCCGGGCGTCGAGCACGTACGCGCGGCTGTTCCAGGCGGGCGAGCCGATCGGCACGGCCTGCCGGTGGCGCTCGGTCACCTCGAAGGCGGTGATCGAGACGGCCGCCTCGGTCGGGCCGTACAGGTTGAACAGCCGTGCGCCGGAACCGTTCTCGGCGTGGTGGTCGAGGAACTCGGCGGCCGTGGCGGCGGGCAGCGCCTCACCGATGGCCAGCACCGCGCGCACCGATTCGGGCAGCGGGCCGCCGGCCAGCAGCATGCCCAGCAGGGAGGGCACCGGGTGCAGGACGGTGACGCCGTGGCCCTCGATCAGGGCGCGCAGGCGGTCCGGATCGCGCTCCTCGCCCGCGGCCGAGACCAGCAGGCTGCCGCCGGTGGTCAGGGTGGACCAGAACTCCCAGACCGACAGGTCGAAGGTGGCGGGGGTCTTCAGCAGCGCGCGGTCGCCCGCGCCCAGCTCGAATGTGGCCCGCAGCCAGCGCAACTGGTTGACGATGGCCGCGTGCGGCACCGCCACGCCCTTGGGCAGGCCGGTCGAGCCGGAGGTGAAGATGACGTAGGCCGGGTGCTGCTCGCGCAGCGGGCGCACCCGCTCGGCGTCGGTGACCGGGGCGGCGGACAGCGCGGACAGGTCGAGCCGGTCCACCTCGAACACCGGCGCCTCGGTGGTGAACGGCACGCCGTCCGCCGAGGTGGTGAGAACCACCGCGGGAGCGGCGGTCTCGACGATGTAGGCGATGCGGTCGGCCGGGTGGTCGGGGTCGATCGGCACGTACGCGCCGCCCGCCTTCACCACCGCGTACATGGCGACCACGAGGTCGATGCCGCGGCGCATGGCCAGCACCACGCCGGTCTCCGGGCCGACGCCCGCGGCGATCAGGCGACGCGCCAGGCGGTTCACCCGGGCGTCGAATTCGCCGTAGGTGAGCGAGGTTCCGGCGCCGTCCAGCAGCGCGACCGCGCCGGGGGCGACGGCCGCCCGCTCGTCCACCAGGTCGGCCAGGGTGGCCGGGGCCAGCTGGCGCGCGGTGGCGTTCCAGTCGTGCAGGATGCGCTGACGCAGGCCCGCGCCCAGCAGATCGACATCGCCGATGGCCGTCTCCGGCTGCGCCACCACGGTTTCCAGCAGCCGGGCCAGCGCGGCGGTGAAGCGCTGCGCGGTGGCCTCGGTGAACAGGTCGTGGGCGTAGCCGAGGGTCAGCTCCAGACCGGCGGGCGCGCCGGACTCGGCGTAGTGGTCCACCGCGAACAGGTGCAGATCGAATTGCGCGACGTGGGTGTCGAATTCGACCTCCGACACGGTCAGACCGGGCAGCTCGAGGCTCGCGCGCTCGTGGTTCTGGAAGGACAGGCCCACCTGGACCAGCGGGTGCCGGGCGGTGGACCGGGCCGGGTTCAGCACCTCGACCAGGCGCTCGAACGGCACGTCGGCATTGCCGAAGGCGGCGATGTCGCCGGTGCGGACCCGGGCCAGCAGATCGGTGAACGGCTCGGCGCCATCGGTTCCGGTGCGCAGCACCAGGGTGTTGACGAACATGCCGATCACGTCGTCGAGGGCGGCGTCGCCGCGGCCCGCGATCGGGGTGCCGACCGCGATGTCGGAGGTGCCCGACAGCCGCGACAGCAGGGCGGCCCAGGCCGCGTGCACCACCATGAACAGGGTCGCGCCGTGGCGGCGGCCCAGTTCGGTCAGGCCGGCATGCAGCTCGGCGTCCAGCGGGAGCCGGATATAGCTGCCGCGCAGGCTCTGTCGCGCCGGACGCGGGTGGTCGGCGGGCAGGTCCAGCTGATCGGGCAGCCCGGCCAGGGTCTCGCGCCAGTAGGCGAGCTGGCCCGCGGCCACCGACTCCGGATCGTCCTCCGAGCCCAGCAGCGCGCGCTGCCACAGCGCGTAGTCGGCGTACTGCACGACCAGCGGCGTCCAGGACGGCCTGGCGCCGCCCAGGCAGGCGTTGTAGGCGATCATCAGGTCGCGCACGAACGGCACCACCGAGGAGCCGTCGGCCGAGATGTGGTGCAGCACACCGGCGAGCACGTGATCACCGGTCGGCACGCCGTCGGCGTCCACGATGCGCAGCAGCAGCACCCGCACCGGCACGTCCACCGTCACGTCGAAGGTGGTCGTGGCGAACTCGGTGACCTTGCCGACCAGTTCGGCCTCGGTGAGGTCGACCGGCTTGAGCTCCGAGATCACCTCCGCGGCGGGCAGGATCACCTGCGCGGGGCCCGCGGCCAGCTCCGGGTAGACGGTGCGCAGGGTCTCGTGGCGTTCGATCACCGCCGCGAACGCGGCCTCCAGCGCCGGGGCGTCCAGCTCGCCGGTCAGGCGCAACGCCACCGGGATGTTGTAGGCCGTCGACGAGCGGTCGAAGCGGTTCAGGAACCACATGCGCTGCTGGGCGGGCGAGAGCGGCAGGTGCTCGGGACGGGCGCCCGCGGCCAGCACCGGCCGCTTCGGACCCTCGGCCTCGGCCTGCACCCGCGCGGCCAGCGCCGTCACGGTCGGAGCCTCGAACAGCGCGCGCACGCCGACGGTGGTGTCGAACAGCGCGCCGATGCGGGCGACCGCCTTGGCCGCGAGCAGCGAGCTGCCGCCCAGGGCGAAGAAGTCGTCGTCCGCGCCGACCCGCTCGATGCCCAGCAGGTCCGCGTACACGTTGGCGATGAGTTCCTCGGCCACGGTGGCGGGCTGGCGGTACTCGGTGCCCTCGAAGACCGGTGCGGGCAGCGCCGCGCGATCCAGTTTGCCGTTGACGGTCAACGGGATCCGGTCCACGACCACCACGGCGGCGGGGACCATGTGCTCAGGCAGTTCCCGGGCCAGGGCGGTGCGCAGGTCGGTGGTGGACACCACGGAACCGGCCGCGGGCACCACGTAGCCGATGATGCGGGAGACCTCGGCGGCCTCGTCGTGGCGCACGATGACCGCGGCCTCGCGCACCGCCGGATCCAGCAGCAGCGCCGCCTCGATCTCGCCCAGCTCCACGCGGAAGCCGTGCAGGTTCACCTGCTGGTCGATGCGGCCCAGGTACTCGAGGTCGCCGGTGGCGGTCCAACGCGCCAGATCGCCGGTGCGGTAGGCGGATTCGCCGGGAGCGCCGTACGGATCGGCCACGAAGCGGCCCGAGGTGAGCGCCGCGCGGTTCAGGTAGCCGCGCGCCAGCTGACCGCCGGAGACGTAGATCTCGCCGGGGACGCCGACCGGGACCGGGCGCAGCCGCGAATCCAGCACGCGCACGGTCAGACCCGGGAGCGCGCCGCCGATCACGCTGGCCGAACCGGTGTCCGGGGTGATCGGGCGGTAGGACACGTGCACCGTGGTCTCGGTGATGCCGTACATGTTGATCAGGGCCGGGCCCTGCGGGTGCCGGGCGAACCAGCCCGAGAGCCGCTGCGGCTCCAGCGCTTCGCCGCCGAAGATCACGTAGCGCAGCGCGAGCTCGGAGTCGCTCTCGGCGTCGGCGGTGATCAGCTGGTAGAAGGCCGACGGGGTCTGGTTGAGCACGGTCACGCCCGCGGTGGACAGCAGTTCCCGGAACTGCTGCGGCGACCGCGAGGTGAAGTAGTCGACCACCACGACGCTGCCGCCGTACAGCAGCGCGCCCCACAGCTCCCACACCGAGAAGTCGAAGGCGTAGGAGTGGAACATGGTCCACACGTCGCCGGGCCCGAAACCGTAGTGGCCCTGGGCATTGTCGAACAGCCGGATCACATTGCGGTGCGGGATCACCACGCCCTTGGGGCGGCCGGTGGAGCCCGAGGTGTAGATGACGTAGGCGGTGTCGGCCGGGCGCAGCGGGGCGCGCCGGTCGCGGTCGGTGACCGGGGCGGCGTCGTAGCCGTCCAGGTCGATGGTGTCGAGGCAGACCACCGGGCCGCCGAACCAGCCGGCGGGCAGCTGGGCCGCACCGCTGCTGATGGCGCACACCGGGCGGGCGTCGTCGATCACGTACTCGATGCGGTCGGCCGGGTAGTTGGGGTCGATCGGCAGGTAGCCGCCGCCCGCCTTGACCACGGCCAGCAGCGCCACCGCCAGCTCCTCGGTGCGCGGCAGGGCCACGGCCACCAGGGATTCCGGTCCGACGCCGGCCGCGATCAGGCAGCGGGCCAGGCGGTTGGAGCGGGCGTCGAGCTCGGCGTAGCTGAGCGTGACGTCGCCGGAGCGCACCGCCGGGGCGGCCGGGTCGATGGCCGCCGCGGTGGCGAAACGGTCCGCCAGCGTGGTGAATTCGGCGATGTCGGGTCCGGTGCCGGCCCACTCGTGCAGGACGCGGGCGCTCTCCTCGATGGTCAGCAGCGGGATGTCGCCGACCACCACGGTGTCGTCGGCGGCCACCGACGCCAGCACCCGGTCGAAGCGACCGGCGAGGGCGGCGATGGTGTCGGCGTCGAACAGCTCACTGGCGTAGCTGATCTCGATGTCCATGCCGTTCGGGCGGCCGTCCGGGCCGTGCTGCTCGAGCACGGTGAACTGGAGATCGAACTTCGACACCCCGGCGTCCAGGGCCTCCGGGCGCACCGTCAGCTCCGGCAGTTCCACCGCGGGCAGCGCGTAGTTGTGGAAGGTCAGCGCCACCTGGAACAGCGGGTGGCGGGCCTGCGAGCGGGCCGGGGACAGCACCTCGACCAGGCGCTCGAAGGGCACCTCGGCGTGCGAGAGGGCCGCGATGTCGTCGGCGCGCACCGCGTTCAGCACGGTGTCGAAGCCGGCGCGCGGATCGATCTCGCTGCGCAGCACCAGGGTGTTGACGAACATGCCGACCAGGGCGTCGAGCTGCTGCTCGCCGCGGCCCGCGACCGGGGTGCCGATCGCGATGTCGGTGCTGCCCGAGATCCGGGCCAGCAGCACGGCCAGCGCCGCGTGCACGGTGCTGAACAGGGTGGTGTCGTGGGCGCGCGCCAGATCGACCAGGCCGCCGTGCAATTCGGCGTCCACGCTCATGCGGTGGGTGCCGCCGCGCAGCGAGGCCACCGCCGGACGCGGGCGGTCCGCGGGCAGCTCCAGCTGCTCGGGCAGCCCGGACAGGCGCTGCCGCCAGAACGCCAGCTGCCGGTGCGCGAGCGAATCCGGATCGGTCTCGTCACCGCGGCGCTCGGCCTGCCACAGGGTGTAGTCGGCGTACTGCACCGGCAGCGGGGCCCAGGCGGGCGCCACACCGGCGCGGTGGGCCTGGTAGGCGGTCATGAAGTCCGCGGCCAGCGGGCCCATCGAGAAACCGTCCGAGCTGATGTGGTGGACCACCAGCACCAGCACGTGATCGGTGGGCGACAGGCTGAAAACGGCCGCGCGCACCGGGGTTTCGGTGGTCAGGTCGAACGGGCGGGCGACGACCTCGGCCACCCGGGCGGTCAGTTCGTCCGCGGTGATCGGGGCGGTGACCAGGCGGGCATCGCCCTCCGCCAGCACCCGCTGCACGGGACCGTCCGGCCCGTCGGGGTAGACGGTGCGCAGGGTCTCGTGGCGCGCCACCACATCCCGCAGCGCGGCGTGCAGGGCGGCCGCGGCCAGCGGGCCGGTCACCCGCAGCACCATGGGGATGTTGTCCGCCGCCGCGCCGGGGCCGACCCCGCGCGCGGCGGCGGGGGAGCGGG